>JAFAHT010000445.1 GCA_019237095.1 Planctomycetaceae bacterium | reverse complement strand
GTCACATCGCGGCGGCCCGGATCTTCGACGTGAATCCCCATCGAAAGCTGCTTCTTGGTCGGGCCGATGCTGCCGGCAACGAACCGGGGCCGATCCGGATCCTTGCGGGAGAACTCGTCAGCGACGTGCCGGGCCAGTTCAGCGGCTGTGCGGTTCAGTTCGTGAACGTGGTCCTGAAGACCGAACTCCTCGAGCGACAGCGCAGTGCCGTTGAACGTGTCGGTTTCGATGATGTCGGCACCCGCCTCCAGGTAAGCACGGTGAATTTCCTCGATCAGCCGTGGCTGCGTCGCCACGAGCACCTCGGTGCAGTTCTTCAGATCGCAGGAGTGCCGGGCGAACCGGCTGCCGCGCACATCCTGCTCGGTCAGCTTGTACGTATAGATCAATGCACCCATCGACCCATCGAGGATCATGATCTTGTGGGACAGGATCTCCTCGAGCTGGCAGGATGTGGAATTCGCGCGTCTTGTCACCGTCACCTACCGAGTTAAGAAAGCCTTGACCTCGACCCAACCGTTCTCGGCGGCCGAGGCGTTGACCCAACAGGGGCGAAGCGGCCTTCGCAAGTATGCCGTAAAGCCAAGTGGGGACTGATTATCGCGGCATTCGAACAGGCCTGTCAAGCGGGGCTGGTCTGGCTTCCGCGGCGAATCCCCTGCTGCTGGGGTCACGGTTATTCTAGAATGAAGGGAAAGCCCCCGGAACGCGGCATCAGCGGTGTGCGACGAGGGCGCCAAAGAAGAAATGCTCGCAACGTGGACAACGATCCGAGATCACCTCTGTTTGATCCGCAGCTCGATACGTCGCACCAACTCTCCACGTCGCGACTCCCCGCCGTGCTGCCCATCGAGGCCATTGGCTGGCATCAGCGGCTTGTGGTCAACCCTCTGGTGGCCATCCTCTCCAGTCTGGCGGGAGTTGCCCTGATCCAGCACGCCTTGCGCACCAGGAATCTTGCACTTTTCGGCACCGGCGTTGGAGTGCTGTTCCTGTCGTTACTGCTGATCCAATTCCATTGCCGCGACTGCGGGGCAACCGGCTGGTATCTCCACGCCAGCCGGCACGCCTGTGCCGCGGTTGTGGCGCGGTGGCGGCAGAATGTCCTGGCACGCGCTGGATGGAGTGCCAGAACGCAGCTTCTGGTCTGGTCTTACGTCATGGTCTTCGGTCTTCTCGGATACGCGGTGTTCACGCTTTCGCGGATGTAAGACGAGCTGGCGTGCCCCGCCAGGATCCGTTGGCAGCGCGCCGGCTGGGTATCCATGGCCTGAACAGATGGCCCGTAAAATGTTGAGAAATGTTGAGAAACGCGGAGTTCACGCAGCCAGAAACGCCCCGAGCAGGCACCGGAAGTGTTGGCAGCGCATTGAGTTGGGTATCCATTTTCTGAACACATGGACCGTAAATTGTCTAGAAATGTCTAGAAAACGCGGAGTTTAAACAGCCAGAAACGGTCCGAGCTTGCCGCCATGCATGGCCAAGGCGGAAATGAGCACGGCGGGTCGCCTTGGTTCCAGAGAGGGGTCGAGCCGGGCTGGGCCCCCGCGGGGGAGGGGCGTGAGTTGTTGACGCCATGGGTAGGCGAGCGAGTTCGCAGTCTTTCCAACCGCGGAGCGATTTCCTTCAAGACCAACTATTGACCGGTACTGGACGGGCGCGCGATAGGAAAAAGTAGACTTTGAGCTCTTTTCTCGGCACGACGCCTGCGGTCGGCGAGGCTCTCCATAGCCCCGCGCCGCGGACAGGGAATTGGGTTCGTTTTTCCTGCTTGATCCCGCGTTTATTCGTTCTAAGTCACACTATGCCAATGGTTAACACCACGGGCAAATTGGGTTCGTTTTGGCGCTTTTCTATTACCGCCAGCTCCCTCCGTTCGGATTCACTGGCCACCATCCTCTCGCTTCACGCTCCATGCTCCACGCCCCACCAGCGGGGACAGGTCGTGCGCGGACCCTCCCCGCTGGCTACTGCCTGCCACCGACAGTCAAATTGTCAAAGACCGAACGGGACCCGATCTCGACGAGCGGCCCGTCTATATTGAGTATGTCACCGAACCAGGCGACTCTTGCGGAAAAATCAATCCGTTTCTCCTCACTCGCTGCCGCCCAACCGTTGAACATTCTCTCGTGGCCGGAGGCGCTTCAACGCCAGTGGCTCCAGGCGTGCCTGCCGGATGGCCATACGGCGCAGTGCCTGTTCTCTGCTTGCTCTCCCTGATTTCCCGGAATTCGCCCAAGCAGCTAGGTATGGTGTCCCCAGAACTCCTATGATTTCCCGGAATTCGCCCAAGCAGTTAGGTATGTATGATGTCCCCGGAACTCACTGTCCCCGGAATTCACCTGTCCCCGGAACTCACCCAACCTTTCCGGATCGTCTTCGATGGCGGGATACCAAGCTGGCCAGGCGTTCTTCGCCTAGACCGGAGTTCCAGAGCACTTTTTCTGTATCCCTTTGATACAAAAAAGGTTAGGTGAAATTCATGCCATCTATGGCGTCCAATAAACACTAATTTATTAGCTGACGAATCTCTTTGCTGGCAAATACCTTATGTCGTTTCTGACCATCGTTTTTTAGTGGCTACAAAAGAAGCGGGTTTTTATGCAAGCCATTTTGCACAAAAGAGTTATGTAGATTTCGGCCTGGAACTCCGGACTAACACCCGGGCGATTGGTTTCGTCTTGCGCGCGTCGGCGAAACCGATCCGGAGAATCCTGTCAATCCTGACGAATCTTCGAGAGGCAATCACCCTCCGCGGTTCGGATTCAAGCCAGTTTTCCGGATCTGCCGATAGGAACGAGGGCACCGGATTTGTCTCGTGGCAGAGGAGGCAGTGGCCATGTCACGAACTGTGAGCATCCTTTGGCTAGCTCTGGGCATGGCATCGTGCGGCTGTGTCAGCGTGACCACGAAGATCACGGGCTCCTCAAGGGCCGGGGCCGAACAGCTCTTGCTGACCGGCACGTCCGATCGGGCTGTTGGTTCGGTCGATTTCCGCCCGCTCTCGGGCCACCGCGTCTACCTCGAGACGTCCCAGGTCAGCGCAGCCGATTCGGGGTGGGTCATCTTCAGTCTTCGTCGCGAGATGGCCCGGCAAGGACTGCTGCTGGTCGATGACAAAAAGGAAGCACAGACGCTGATCGAGGCGGCTCTTGGCGCTTACGGGACAGATGAGGTCGATTGCCGATTCTCCCTTCCCAGCACGTTCTCGCTGGGACTATTGCCGGTTTCGAGCGGCGGGTCGGCTACCAACGGCCTGATCGACAAGAACCGGCAAGACGCCGTGGTCAAACTGGCCTTGTTCGCCTACGACGCAAAAACGCGCCAACTGGTCTGGGAATCCAACACGGTGATGGAGTGCGGCTATCTCGACCGCCAGTACCTGGGTACGGCCAATATCAGTCGCCAAACTTCGTTGCCGGAACTGGAGTCTTACCCGCCTCGCCGGGTCCGATAGGGGGTTCGCGCGCGAAACGTGGGTGGCCCCTTCGACCTTCATCACCCCAGGGCGAACTGTACCAGGACCTGGTTTTTCGCTGTCCCTGGGAGCCTGTCCGAGAATAGCATTTGTGCGCTTAAGTTAGATACGATGGACAAGGTTTATGGCTAGAAAACTCTCGCTATACCACCCATTTTAAGTATACAGATGCTATTCTCGGACAGGCTCCTAGCCAGTTGTTCGCGAAATTATGTGCTCGACCAGTTTGCCTGCCGGAGCGGCTGGCCCCCCTCTTGAATCCGTTCCAACCCTCCTGGATGGTACACTGGCCCTCTCGTGTAAGATACATTATGCTCAAGGAATCGGTCCACAGCGTGCCTGGGGAATAGACGGGCCATGATGGCGGTCTGCTCCTGGCCGCGGCAAGTGTGAGCCTGCTCTCCTTCATGGCCAACCCGTTGCGTCCGGGAATCGACCCACGTCCTCCCTTGACCGGCTACTAGAAGATTGAGTGTCCGAGGATCCGGGTCGGCGGCTCGAACAGCCGCGTGACCCCCACGTCGACTCAGGAGTTGAGGAGATGGCCCAAGCGAAAACCGAAGCAAAGCCGGTCGTGAACCGGACGCAGGCCTTGGTCTGGCTTCGCCAGATGATGCTGATCCGCCGGTTCGAGGAACGGGCCGAGATGCTTTACCAGAAGGGGAACAAGATCGGTGGCTTCTTCCACCAGTACAGCGGGCAGGAGCCCGTCGCGGTGGGGTCAATCGGCGTCCTGAGAGAAGATGACTATATCATAACGGCGTATCGAGATCACGGTCATGCACTGGCCCGGGGCATGAGCGCGCGGGCAGGGATGTCCGAGTTGCTGGGAAAGGTCACAGGCTGCTCCCGCGGCAAGGGGGGCTCGATGCACTTCTTCGACGTCGAGAAGGGCTTTCTGGGCGGCCACGCGATCGTGGGCAGCCACGTCCCCCTGGCGACCGGCGTTGCGTTCGCCCTCAAGTACCGCGGCGAGGACCGGGTGTGCGTCTGCTATTTCGGTGAAGGGGCCATCAACCAGGGTTCGGTTCACGAGGCCCTGAACATGGCCGCGCTCTGGAAGCTGCCGGTGATTTACATCGTCGAGAACAACCAGTACGCGATGGGTACTTCACTGGAGCGATCGACCGCCGTGCTCGATCTGCGGCTGCGCGGTGCGACGGCATACGGGATTCCCGGCATTACCATCAACGGCAACGACATCGAGCTCATGGCGAAGACGACTCGCGAGGCGGCCAACCGGGCACGCGGCGGCGAAGGGCCTACTTTTATCGAAGCCAAGACCTACCGCTACAAGGGGCACTCGATCAGCGATCCTGGTAAGTACCGCTTGCGCGAGGAGCTGGACAGCGCCATGAAGAACGACCCGATCATGGTCTACCAGAACGTTCTCAAGCAACGCGGCTGGATCGACGAGGAGACTGCGGACAAGATGCGCGATGAGATCAAGACCGAGGTCGAAGAAGCCATCGCATTCGCCGAGCATAGTGAGCCGCCCTCGCTCGACCAACTCTACGAAGACATCACGGTGGCCCCCTTTATTCCCCAGGAGTGATGATGCCTCTGATTTCGTATCGCGAGGCCTTGAACCAGGCGATGACCGAGGAGATGGAACGCGATGACCGGGTCTTCATCATGGGCGAGGAAGTCGCACAGTACGATGGCGCCTACAAGGTCAGCCAGGGCATGCTCAAGAAGTTCGGCGCACGCCGGGTCATCGACACGCCCATCTCGGAGGAGGGATTCGCCGGAATCGGGATTGGCGCTGCGATGGCGGGGCTGCGGCCGGTCATCGAGTTCATGACCTTCAGCTTCAGTCTCGTCGCCATCGACCAGATTGTCAACAATGCCGCCAACATGCGGTACATGAGCGGCGGGCAGTTCGCCGTCCCGATCGTTTTTCGAGGCAGTTCGGGCATGGCCGGCTGCCTTGCGGCCACACACTCGCACCGGCTCGAGGCATGGTATGCCCACATCCCCGGTCTGACGGTGATGATGCCGGCCACGCCCGCCGACGCCAAGGGGATGCTCAAAAGCGCGATCCGCTCGGATGACCCGGTCATCTTCATGGAGCACGAGGTTCTCTATCCCGAGCGGGGCGAGGTTCCTGCTGGCGAACACCTGGTACCTATTGGCAAGGCAGACATCAAGCGTCCCGGCTCCGACGTGACCCTGATCACGTACTCGCGGTCGCTCAAGACGACCCTCGCCGCCGCCACGCAACTGGCCGATGAAGGCATCTCCGCCGAGGTCATCGACCTGCGGACGATCCGCCCCCTCGATCTGGACACGCTGCTGCACTCGATCATCAAGACACACCGTGCGGTGATCATCGAGGAAGACTGGCCCTATTGCGGAGTTGGCGCCGGGATCGCCGACCGCGTCACCCAGCGCGTCTTCGATGAGCTCGACGCGCCGATTCGCCGGGTGGCTACCAAGGACGCCCCGGTCCCCTACAACCGGGCGCTCGAGGACTCGATGTTACCGTCGGTCCCGCGGATCGTCGCCGCCGTCCACGATGTGGTCTACCGCTAGAATAGAACGGGGGCCACGCGGATGCCGCGGGCCGCCGGGCCGATAAGTCGTCGTGCCACCTCATCCATTGATTGATGGAGAAAACACGTGCCGACTGAAGTGACGATGCCGAAGCTCAGCCCCACGATGGAATCTGGGGTGATCGCTCAATGGTTGGTCAAGGTCGGAGACACGATCAAGGAAGGCGACGTCCTGGCCGACATCGAGACCGACAAAGCCACCATGCAGATGAAGTCGTACGATGACGGCATCATCGTGCATATCGACCATCCCGCCGGCGACGAGGTCGCACTCGGTCAAAGGGTGATGGTCCTGGCAAAGAAGGGAGAAGACCCGAAGCAGGTTGCGGCCGGGCTGGGTCTGGGCGGGGGCCAGGCCGCTGCTCCCTCCAAGGCAGGCGGGGACGAGGTGAAACCCGCTGTTGCCGCGTCGGGTTCCACGGGAGCGACGACCTCGGGCAATGGGCAACAAGAACAAGAGGTCGCCGAGCCGCCCTTCGAGGCCCACGGAGACCGGCTCAAGGCGAGCCCGCTCGCCCGCAAAATGGCCGAGTCGTCTCAACTTGACCTGAATCGGATCCGGGGCACGGGCCCGGGGGGACGGATCATCCGCCGCGACATTGAAGCGTATCTGTCGGGCTCGCCCGTCCAGGCCCCCGCACCCGTACCCGCCGCGACCGCAGCGGAAACGGCCACGCCGCCGGCATCGACCCCGGCCCAGGCACCGGTGATAAGGCCCGCGACACCGCCTGCCCCGGCCGCCCCGACAGCACCTGTCGCTCGGCCCACCGCGGCCGCGGTGCCACTCGCCGCCCAGCGAATTCCCCACAGCCGGATGCGCAAGACCATCGCTCAGCGCATGCTCCAGGCCAAGCAGACGGCTCCCGAGATCCACGTCACCGTGGAGATCCGGGTCGACAAGATGGTGGCGATCCGCGAGGACCTGAACCGGCAACTCGCCGCCGAGAATATCAAGCTCTCGCTGGGCGACTTCGTCACGAAGGCCGTGGCCATCGCCTTGCGCAGGCATCCGGGGCTGAACGCAAGCTATGAGCCGGACGCGATCGTTCGCCACCGCGAGATCAATATCGGCATTGCCGTCGCCCTGGATGAGGGCCTGATCGTCCCGGTGCTGCACAGGGCCGACACCCTGGGACTGGCGGAGATCCGCCGGCAGAGCGAGGCCCTGGCTGTCGCGGCCCGTTCCAAGCAGCTTACGACCGAGCAACTCACCGGCAGCACGTTCACGATCAGCAACCTCGGCATGTTCGGCATCCATCAGTTCGACGCGATCCTGAATCTGCCGGAAGTCGGCATCCTTGCCGTCGCCGCGGCCGAGAGGCGGCCCGTGGTCGAGGGCGACAAGCTGGTTCCCGGCACGGTCCTCGCCGTCACGCTCACCGCCGATCATCGAGCCGTCGACGGCGCGATGGCCGCGGATTTCGTGCGGACGATCAAGCGGCTGCTCGAGGAGCCGGCGATGATGCTGCTCTGAAGGCCCGTCGAGGACCGGAGCCAGGATGACAAATAGCAGATGAAAATGGCAAATGACAGATGATAGATGACAAGTGACAGAGGACAGATGATAGATGACCGGTGACAGAGGGCAGATGATAGATGACGGGTGACAGAGGGCAGATGATAGATGACAGATAACAGAAGGACACCATGGCATACGACTATGACATCCTGGTAATCGGTGGCGGCCCGGCCGGATATGCGGGGGCGATTCGTGCCGCCCAGCTCAAGAAGCGGGTCCTTTGCATTGAACGCGATAAACTGGGCGGAATTTGTCTGAACTGGGGCTGCATCCCGACGAAGGCACTCCTTTCCAATGCCCACCTGGTCGAGCTGATCAAAACTCACGGCAAGCGGTTTGGCTACAACGGCCAGGGTGACTGGGATTTTGGCCAGATGATTGGCCGCAGCCGGAACATCGCCGGGCAGCTCAACAAGGGTATCGAGGGACTGTTTCGCAAGTACAAGGTCGCGTCCAAGTTTGGTGTCGCAAAGGTGATCGCGCCTCACGAAGTCCAGGTTGGCGATGAAAAAGTCACTGCCGAGTCCATCGTCATCGCCACAGGTGTCCGGCCCCGCCCGCTTCCCGGGGCCGATTTCGACGGCAAGGTCATCATCTCGTACAAGGAAGCCATGTCGCTGGCCAAGCAGCCG
>JAFAHT010000425.1 GCA_019237095.1 Planctomycetaceae bacterium | reverse complement strand
CGGTCAAGAGCGCGCGGAGCACGCGTCCTCCGTCCATCGGAAATGCGGGAATGAGGTTAAACAGACCGAGGACGAGGTTCACGAGCATCAGACCCGCAAGAAATGCTCCCAGCGACGAGTCCGACTCCATCCCACCAATTCCCAGTAGCTCCAGACCCAGCAGACCGGCGACGATCACGAAGTTCACGGCCGGTCCGGCCAGGGCGATCAGCAACTCCGCCCCGGGCGCCCGGGGCATTCGCTGCAACCGGGCCACCCCACCAATCGGGTAGAGCGTGATATCCAGGGTTTCGATCCCGAACCGCCGAGCCATCAGAGCATGTCCCAGTTCGTGCAGCACCACGCAGCCAAACAGGGCAACGATGAAGAAAGCAGATAGGCCGCCGGTCATACCGGGCAACAAGATCAGCAAGAAGGTCGGATGCAGGAACAGGTCAATTCCGGCGATCCGGCCAAGTTTCCAAGATATGCGCATCGAAAAGTTGTTTCCTTTCCAGGATCAGGACAGGATTCCGCTGCCCTGATCGTCTTATTGTACTTCGTCGGCGCGGACTGGAAAGTTCGACCTGTCCGATTCGATCGCGACGGGCTCTGCGGAACTGCGGCGTCCGCATTGGCTTACATCGTGATTCCACGTGTCTGAGACGCGTGCTCACCGCACCAGGATGCCGGGCCTGGTCATCGTGTAGCCCTTGACGCAGACGTCGAGCTGGGGCCAGTCCTGTGCGGCGGTCACGACTTCGTAACCGCGCGAATCGATGACGGCGGTGTCTTCCGACCGTGCGGAGCCCACACTGGGACTCCAGCAGATGGCCATGTCGGGCTGGATGATCAGGTCGCTGTCGGGAGTCAGCAGGCTTTCCCGCTGAGAGTAACCGATCAGCGACCCTTGGTAATCGAGCGTCCACTCGTGAGGCGCGTTGAACTTCTCGTAAATTCGCTTGGCGCGGCGAAAGACCTCGGAGATCGGCTCACCGGGCCTCGAGAAAAAGATGCATGTGGCGTCCACCATGGCCGCCAGGGTATGGTGCGCCTGAAATTCGGAATCAACCGGACCGAACGACACGGTCCGGGTGAGCGAGGCGCATAGGCCGAACCGACGGCCAGTGATGGCGATCGTGGCGCTCTTGAGAATCGGCGCCGCCTTGAACGTGGGTTGTCGAAAGCGGGCCAGCCGGTCGTCGCTGGCGACTCTCAAGTCCACGGGAACAACGCCCTCGCGCAACAGGCGATGCGCAAGGTGTCCGGCGACGTCGGCCTCGCGCTCGCCGCGGTCGAAGTTGCGGCAGGTCGCCTCGACCGCCAGCGTCAGCGTTCGACCAAGCTCGCGAAGCCGTTGCCGTTCCAGGCTGGTCAGTCGCTGCCGTAAGCCACGGAGCGGATTACCCTCACGCCTGAAGAGCATGCAACCGGTCGATCCCAGGTCAGTCGCGATGCGCTTGTTGTGGCAGAGTTCTGCGACCCGCCGGAATGGTTCGTCGAACCAGGGACGCTCCTTGAGCTGAAAACCCAGCCCGGCCAGCTCTTCCTCGAATACCCGGCTGCTCTGGACGTTGTCGGAGATGACCGCCCGCGAGGTGCGGTTGATGAACAGAAGCACGGAGCTGCATTCGGAGGTCAGATCCTGACCCAGATCGCCTCCGGAAGTGAACCAGGCCACCGAGTCGGCACGCCCCAGTACCACTCCGTCTTGCTCGCTGGCGTCCAGAAACTCACGGATGCGCTGATGTTTCAGCTCGATATCTTCGCGGCGTCTCTTCAGCTCGCTGCACTCGTGGTCGGCTGCCGGGTCGGACATGACTGGCAGAGTGTCGTTAGAAGGTCGATCCGCGGCCGTGATCAGCACCGGGTCAAACTCTCCCGAGAGATCGATCTCTCCGGGAATGGCCGTGATCACGCTCCCCGCATGAAGCTCGGTCGCCACCGCGACGCCTCCGTAAAACGACGACCTTCCGGTCCGCCCTCAGTCGGGCGTCCAAACACACCGAGTATTAAAGCTTTAGGGATTAGCTGATCTTATCGTTCCAGGTTGCGTCCAAGAATTCAATAGCCATTGGGCACGAACGCCGCAGCCATGAGTTCAACCTGGCTAGCCGTTTGACGCGGCCGAAGACGATTGACGTTTGCATGGGATGCGATGTTGCCTCAAGTTAAAAAAGCTGAGCGCGATGAATGCCGCGGCATTTATCCCCTCCATCCAGCGTGCCATGATGCAAGCTGTGTGGGTTGCAGAGAATGTAAGGGGGGTGAACTTGCCACACGCAATTGAGGAAGGCAAGGACTTCTGGGAAAAGGTCGCGGGTTTCGGGGAATTTCACCGGCAGTTCGAAGCCGTGTCGCGCGCCGGGGACAACGATTAGACGGTTCGGTACACCGGCCTGGGTCAGACTTTCAGCCATTTGCTGCGATTGCTCGAGCGGAACCCACCGATCGTCCGTGCCGTGAATGAGAAGGGTGGGAGAGTCATCGCGGCTGACGTGCTCCAGGGGTGAGGCAGCCCGGGCGCAGGCCAACCAGTCCGGCGGGTCCTGGCCCAAGAGTTGCCTGGCGGGGTCGTTGGACAGGTGACGGCCGGTAACGAGATCGGCCAGGTCGGCCGGGCCGTACATGCTCACGACGGCCTGAACTCGCGATGAAATGCCACCTGGCTCGTGATCGGGGGGAAACGTGCCCAGGAGGAGGGCCAGGTGTGCCCCCGAGCCGTTGCCGAAGACAACCAGCCGGTTCGGGTCGACAAGAAACTTATCGGCATGCCGGCGAATCCACCGGATGGCCTCGCGCAAGTCTTCGAGCGCCCCGGGCCAGCTCGGTTTGCCGGGGCGGGCCAGTTGATAATCCGCCGCGAAGACGACGTACCCATGCCGCGTCAGGCGTGCGAGTTGTGGCCCGTACTCCGATTTCGACCCGCCGATCCAGCTTCCGCCGTGGATCGCCAGCACGCCCGGGAGAAGACCAGAACTGCCAGCCTGAACAGGACGATTCGGGGGCAGGTAGACGTCAAGCTTCACTGCGCCGGATGCAGTCATGCGGTAGGCGCGGTCCCTGAGGATGGTTGGATCCTCGCGGCCCGCGGTCGTCGCCGTCAGCAAGGGATCGCGGAACCAGAGCCAGGCAAACAGCCCGACGACACTCATCCAACCCAGGGCATGAACAATGAACCAGATCTTACGCATCGGCCAGGCGGATACTCTCTCAAATACGTGTGCGCGTTCTCACCACCATAAAGTATGCAATGTGGCAAGGGCATTCGGTAAGCTGGCCGCTCGAGCGGGTTTCAAGAGCGTGGCCAGCCGATAGAATGATCACGAGTCGATCCTATCCCGATTTCCGTCAGAGGATGGAGAAGGTGAAATTCGATGAACAGCGAGGCCCCCAAGCTGCCGCTGCTTCAGCAACGCGAGATCGAGGCCAGGATTGTCGGGCCCTTGATGCGCGCGTTTGCCGCGGAATTTGGTCAGGAACGCACCGTCGCCATCCTTCGCCAGGTGATCGGCGAGCTGGCGCGGCAGGGTGGTGCCGATCTGGCAAGAAGCCTGGGTGAACAGAGCCTCGAGGCATTTTCCAGGACGCTCGACCGCTGGCGCGAAAACGGCGCCTTGGAGATCGATCTGATCGAACAGTCGACCGAGCGTCTCTCATTCAACGTCGTGCGCTGCCGCTACGCCGAGATGTACCACGCCCTGGGTCTGGCTGAGCTAGGTGCAAGCCTGTCTTGCCAGCGAGACTTCGCCCTTGCGGAGGGCTTCAACCCCGAGATCCGGCTCGTGCGCACCCAGACACTGATGCAGGGGGCGCCGTTTTGCGACTTCCGGTTTCAAAGGATCGGCGGAGGCGAGTCGACGAACGAGGCTACCAGTGGTGAGGAATCGGGATGATGAGCGCGGCTTGTCGTGCTCAGCGCTGTTCCTGAGTGTAACCGGCTCGCTGGGCTGACACGTCACGTTTCCCTGGCGGAACGGTCGTCGCGGCGAACCGGAACGGAGTCCCCAGGAGGTTGACCCATAGCTGTTGCTGGCTGTTTGAAAGAACCGATAAGGCTTTTCGGTGAAAAGTCTGCTCAGTTTGCGGTGCCGACCGGCCTTGTGCTCGAAGCCGGTTCCGCTCGGCAATGATTCGTGCCAGCGCTTGTTGCTGTTCCGGAGTGAGCTTGAGATACCTGGCGACCATGGGGCGGCTCAGCATCGCCGGAACGCCCTCCCATTGCAGTTCGATCTGCCGGAGTCGCTCGAGTTGGTTCCCCGTGAGGTTGTTACTCAGCCATTCGAGCTGTGCCTCGTCGATTGCCCTCCGCTCGGCCACTACCGCGGCGCCCGTCTTGCCGCGCAGGGTCAGGGCTCGACGTGTGAGCTCATTGATCGTGTTTTGAGTTCCCAGGATCTGTGCCCGTTCGAGTCGTAGATCGACCTGAACGTCAGGGCGCGAGAGCAAGAGCAAGGGTGCAGTGCGGATACCAAGTCGATCGTCCGGCAAGCACCAATCACCGGCATGGCTGAGGTTCTGGGCGTGCAGCAGAGTCGCTGCGCCGAAGCCCATCCAGAGAATTCCAAGAAGGACAATCCGTCCCTTGCCCTGACGCATGGCCCGGTTCCCTCAAGTGCCTCGGTCGTCGAACGAGTCTGGCACCTGTCCGGTTCGCGAGTGGTGAGAAGGACAGGCGCAAAACTACCACGCTCCGGTCAATTGACCGGAGCGTGGTAGTGAGGTCTTCTTATACGACCAACCGAGCAATCGGGAAAGGCCAGTGTCTACTTGGGTCTGTCAATTGATCTAAAGATCAACAGTATCACAGGATATGACTGAAATCAGTTTGGCGTTTCGCTCTCGGGCGTGGGCTGCTGGCCACCAAGGCCTCGCCGTTCACGCAGACTTTGTCGTCGGGGAGTCGTGGCCGGCTTGGTGGTCGTGGTCGAGGCTGCACTGGAATCGGCGCTGGCTGCGGGCGTTGTCTTGGCGGAATCGGCTTTGGCCGCAGCCGTGGTCTGGTTGGCGTTGGCGTTGCCATTGGCCCCGTTCCGCCGCCCTCCGGGACCACCCCGACCACCGCGGAAGAAGCCTCCCCCACCCATGATTGATTCGACGTCAAACGGCTTGCCCAGCATCTTCTTGAACACCGACACCTGACGTCGATCCATGGCCTTGTAAACCATGGCGTACTCGCGGTCGCGAAGCTGCGATTGCTCCTTTTGAGCCTCCTTGCGAGCCTCGTCCACCTTGGCTTTGACCTCGGGCTGCTCCATGGCTTTCTGCATGGCTTCGCGATTGAAGCCACCCCTGTTCTGCCCATTCGCGCCGCCGCGTCCGCCACGACCGCCGCGTCCGCCCTGTCCAGGTTGGCCAGCCTGTCCAGGTTGATCGGCTTGGCCGCCCTGGGCTCCGCCGGCAGTGGCATCGGCATCGGCAGGCGCATTCGGATCGGGTTGTCCATCCGCGGCCGGAGGATTCCCGTCGGCGGGCTGATTCGGCATCAGGGATCGCATGAACTGGAAGTTCTTTTGCATGATCTGGCGCCGGGCCGTGTTGGCTTCGGTCAGGATGGTCTGGATCTCCGCGTGCTGTTCCTCGGTGATCTCGAGCTTCTCGGCGACGTCCTCTCGGATCACGGCGGCTGGCCCCTCGACCTGGAGCTGGATCTCCTTGAGCCGCTTGACCTGGTTCTTATCAAGAACCTTGGCCAGGTTACCTTCGGATTCTTGCTGGAGTTCCTGCATCGCCTCGCGCATCAACTGGAAGCCTTGGGCCTGCACGGCGTTGGCCGCTTGCTGTCCCTGGAACTGGGCCGCCTGCTGCTGCAGGGCAGGATCGACCTGGCCGCCCTGGACCCGCCCGCCGTAGACCTGGGGCTGATAACCCCGGCTGTTCAAGGCCCCGGCCAGGGCATTGCCGGCTCCCGAGCCGCGAGCATCGACGGAGGGATCGATTTGCCCTCCTTGCAGCGCCTCGGCCTGTGCTTGCTGGGCCGCCTGTGCCTTGGCCATGTCGGTCTGCTGGCGAAGTTGCTGGAATACCTCGTCCCGCTTCTTGTTCTGGTCGTCCGAGATTTGCTTGACCTTTGCTTTCTGGCGATCGGTCAGCTTGAGCTCTTTCTGTACGGCGTCGTTGCCGGCAAGCGCGATCAGATTGCTGTCCGGTCCGTCCGGTCCGCCGCCGCGCTGGCCGCGTCCCCCTCGTTGACCGCCGGGAGGTGGTTGTGCCTGCGAGTTGATCGCCACGGCCGCCAGTCCAAAGACCAGCGCTATCATCGGGGTGATTCGGATGCGAAGCATCGCGTTGCTCCTCGGTGCCGCGGCCGGGCACCGAAGTCTTCGGTGGTCAAGGCACACACGCCCGGCTTCTAACATGGTTTATCATCTTAGCGGTTTTCTCGCACCCGCTGGCAACAATAACTTCCGAAAGCTTCGCATTATGGTGGCGAGTCGTTTCCGGCTCGATGGTCACTGCCTCTCGCCGGCCAGTTCACCGCGCTGTCCAGAGCCAGACGCCGAGCACCAGCATCGCGGATAATGTGCTGAGCCGGATGAGATTCCGGTAAATCGCGTAGCGGCGGCCGACGCTCAGAGATCCGGCGTCACTTCCCCCCAGCGCGACCGATCCCTGCACTGCAATTCGCTCCAGGTTTGCCAGCGTGCTCATGCCAACCAGGTGAATCAGCCAGAGCACCAGGAAACCCACCCCTTGGTCGAGCCAGGCCCGCCAGGGAACAGGAGGCAGGCCGGGCTTCCACCACGCGGGCGTGATGAGCGGCCTGTCGCTCTGGTAGACCACAAGCCGAGCAGATCCCGTTGCGATCGAAGTGCCGTCGCTGACCCGTACGGAGAGTGACAGTGGCTGGGGCGTCCCTTTTGCCGGGGTTCCTTGCAAGACTCCGGACGCGGGATCGAAGGTCAACCCCTCCGGCAGGGGTCCCTCGATGTTCCAGTGCAGCGGCCCGCGGCCTCCGGCGGCCGCCAGGGCAATGGCGTAAGGACGCCCGGCGATTGCTTCGGGTAGCGCCTCGGGCGTGGTGATCGATAGCGGAATGGGCTCGGTTTCGGCAATCTCCCGGTCGTTGCCTACGCCCGGCGGCGCCAGGTCCACCGCCTTGGGCAACAGGGCCATGATCACCATCGTCAAAAGCAAGATGAACAGCAGGGCGCCAGTGAGCTTGGTCACGACCACGGCGACGAACGAGTCCTCGCCCGAGCCGCCGAACTCCAGGCCCGAGCCCCCACCCCTACGATTGCGGCGCATCGAACAACCCTCGACACCACTCGACTGGTTCCCTTGGAATCCGCCACTTAGACCATTCAATCACGCAGCACGGACCGAGTCGGACCGCGGTGATGAGCCGCCGGCCCGCTCGTCGAACATCTTCTTGACGATGTTGCGGTAGAGCGAGTTCCCCTGCTCGATGCTCACGTTGATCAGCTCGAGCGCGTCCTTGAGGTTGCTCATCGTGCGTGCGAGCTGCTCCTGAGTGATGCGGCTCGACTTCTCGTAAGCCGAAGACCACGAGTCGGACAGGCTTTCGATCGCCTGCGTTGCGCGGTCGAGCCCACGCTTGATGTCCTCGAGCTGCGGATCGGGTACGGCCGATTGAGCCAAGGCGCGTTCGATCCGCGAGAGCGTCGCGGCGCCCTGCCGCATGGCCTCGCCAGCCGTTTCCAGGGCCTCCAGCTTGCTGCCGATCCGTCCGATCGCCTCAGCCCCCTGCTGGAACGCCGCCATCGAGCGCGGGAACTGATCCATCGTCGCCGCGAGCTGTGCGATGGGCGCCTTCAGGTTCTGACCGATCTTCGCAGCCTCGGCCTGAAGCGACTGGGCCGCGGGTGCCAGGATGGTCGCCAGCTCGCTGCGCAATTGCGCCAGGTGCGGACCGATCAGCTCGTCGAGCCGTTCGGCGAACGGATCTTTGGTACCGACTCCCGGCAGCACGTGCTCCACGACCCAGCCATCGACGCGGGCCAGAAGGGCCTCTGACTTGCGATAGACCAAGGTCTGCACCAGCATCAGCGCGGCGCTCAGGAACAGGGCGAGGAGCGTGCTGTCAAAGGCGATCTGGAGGGCCGAGGTCACACCGGTCAGGTTGTTCAGGAAGGCATCGAGGTCCTTCACAAGCGGCAAGACCTTGCTAATGTTCATCAAGGCCTTCGAGATGCCTTCAACCGTGCCAATGAAGCCGATCACCGGCAGCAAGTAAAGGATGTATCGCGTCAGCGTGAACCGGCCGGCCATGTGCTCCTGATCGAGCCCCGAAGCCTCGCGGTTGACCTCCATGAGCTGGGAGGCCGAAGGGGTGTGCATCTCGCGGACGTTGCCGACGAGCTGGCGGACTCGCACGTGGAGAATCCGCCCGTCGCTGGCGAGCCCCGCGGCGATGGCTGAGACTTCGCCCAAGCCCTGGCCTGTTCCCGGTGCCAATCCGCCTCGCTTGAGCGTTCCACCAATGTACTGGAGCAGCCGGGCCGCCTCATCAAACGCTTTCTCGTTCCGCCAGAGCCGCCAGAGCTCCCGCCCCAGGGTCACGACCGCCCAGAGGTAAATGGCCGTGCCGACGTACTGTTCCCAGCCGCGCTGGAACATCAGGGTCGGGTTAAAAACCATGAGCCCGATCGGGAAAAGGAGCGCCAAAACCAGCATGGCCAGGGCGACGAGATAGCCCAGCCTGGGAGAATTGTGAGCACTGCGTGCCATCCGTGGAATCCTTCCTGGAATCTGGCCCGGCCTGGTTCGACGTCGCTCGTACTCGGCATCCGCCGCAAAAACCCGCCGGACGGCATAACCACGAAAACCCGTATCAACCCGCTTATCGGCAAGATCGGGCCGGAACCTTGAGCCTTTTTGCGGAATTGGCTGCTCACGCCGACCAGGAAGAGCAGCCTGGGGGTATTGACTTGGGCGTGGTAGAACCACATCCCGCGTATCACGTCCTAAGAAGGCTGCTGTGAAGCCGGTCGGGACGTTGGCTGGCAGGAGCCCCGCTTTGCACGCAACCACGATGGTGATTTCAGCTCACGAAACCGTGCTGCTTGCGGTGCGTGACACCGTCAAAATTCTGGGT
>JAFAHT010000408.1 GCA_019237095.1 Planctomycetaceae bacterium | reverse complement strand
CTAAGGTCCTGCACTTCGGCCTGAGCCGCCCGGACCTCCAGAGGGCAAAAATGCGGCTCTATGCCGTGATCGAGGCGACCCGGGGGACGGCCCGACTTCACGACCGCCGAAGCGGGTACGTGGCCGACAGGGACTACACCGCCGGGCACACGGTCAGCCCCGTCTATCCGGAGTGGTTCGCCGGCTGGGCCACCACGTCTCGCACTTTATTGAGGAGATTCGGCTAATGCCCCTCGATCCTCGTTCCGACCGTCGACTTCGATGGATGTCAAGCAGCACGGGCGATTCGGCGGCCCTCGAGGACCTGGACCGACGGATGGCTGCCTTCTACGGGGAGTCTGCCCGCCGGTACAGGTATCAGGCGATGCTGGATACTCGGGAGGACCATCCGATAACCTCGGACTCGGTCGCTTCTGGCCTGCTCGACCTGATCGTCGGGTCGGGTGCTGGGACAGTGCTCGAAGTCGGCTGCGGGAACGGATGGCTGTACCGGAAACTCCGAGAAAAGGGGTTCGGCGGGATCTACCACGGCGTCGAGGTAGCACGCTACATGATCGATAGGAACGCCACTCGCCATCCGGATGCACACTGGAGTTGCGGCACCGCCTACGAGATCGGCCTGCCTGACGGTGCGGTCGACACCTGCTTCGCGTTCTATGTCGTCGAGCACTTGGTGTATCCGGAACGGGGCCTTCGAGAAATGCTTCGAGTGGTCCGCCCCGGCCGGGACTTGATCTTGGTATTCCCGGACTTCGCCGCCGTGGGCCATTTGGCTTCTCAGCAGACCGGGTTCTCTCCAGGCCGAGCCTCGGCCAAACTGCGGCGGGGTCGGCTATTCGACGCAGCAGTCTCCCTGTTCGATAGCCGATGTCGAGTCCGCAGCATGCTCCGAGTGGCCCGAAAGAAGGTCGGACCATTCCCCGTAAACATCCGCCCGCTCTGCCTGACCCACCCGGGTGTCATAGAGTCGGACGTCGACGCTGTCTACGTGGCGTCGAGGCATGAGGTCGCCGACTGGGCTCAAGACCAAGGGTTGCGGGTTGAGTACCCGTTCGGGACGGAGGCGTTGTACCACTCCAACGCGGTAGTTCGGATCACCAAATAGGGAGCCCGCGCACCCGGTCCTGCAACCATGAACCCCGTTTAGTCTTTAATATCATGACCACTCAGATAGTCGTCGTTACCCCGGTCAAGAATGAGGCCGCGATACTCAAACGGTTCCTCTCGGTTACGTCCCAGTTCGCCGACCTCATCATTGTGGCTGACCAGAACTCGACCGACGGGAGCCGGGCGATCTATCCCCGATACCCGAAGGTCGTCATGGTGGAGAACCCGTCAGTTGACTACGACGAGGCCGGGCGACAACTCCTCCTGCTCGCCGAGGTCCGGAAGCGTGTCCCGGGGCGGCGGCTGATCCTGGCCTTGGACGCAGACGAGATACTGGCTGCTGACGCAGTCACCCGACCGGGCTGGCGGACGGTCCTTGATGCCGCTCCCGGGACGGTCATCTGCTTCGAGAAACCCGATATCCTCTCGCCGCCGGACCGCTGCATCCGGTACACACGGCCATGGCCGCTAGGATACGTGGATGACGGTGCGGCTCACGCCCCCCAGCCGATCCACAGTATTCGGATCCCCACACCCTCCGGCGCTCCTCGGCTGAGCGTAGACGACGTTAAGGTCATGCACTTCGCCCTGACCCAGCCAGACGTTCAAAGGGCAAAAATGCGACTATACGCAGTTATCGAGGCAACCCAGGGGACGGCCCGGCTTCACAACCGCCGAACCGGCTACGCGACCAATAGGGACTATGCCTCCGGGCACACGGTCGGCCCAGTCTGTCCGGAGTGGATCGCTGGCTGGGAACGCCTCGGGATCGACATGCTGTCGTTTTCGTCGAGACATTTCTACTGGCAGGATTTTGAAGTCCTCCGGTACTTCGCCCGGCACGGGACCCAAAAGTACTGGTTCGACGACATTTGGGACTGCGACTGGGAGGAATGCCGGGAGTACGGCCGTCAGAAGGGACTCGAGGGGTTGCCGACCGCCCCAATCCGCCACCCGCCCCCGGGCGTTTCGATGCTCACGAGGACATTCGACGGTGCGGTGGCTGTCGCACGGCGAATCAAGCAGTGGCTCGGCCGGTGATCCCCACCGGCAGCCCCTTTCGCTGTCCACGACCTTCGTTCAAGCCATTGAACTCCCCCCGACGTACCTACGAGAATTGGGATCGCCAGCGTGGCGCACATTCTGTTCGGTGTTATAACCCGCCTCACGCACTTGGCCATCGACCCGCTAATGGTCACCGCACCGGCTGCGGCCAGAGCCAACCACCCATGAGCCACATGCTGCGGATACTAGTCGCGCATAACGTCCCGCGAGCCCGAACTGGGGGCATGAGCCGCATCATAGGTTTCATCCATGACCGAATGGTCAGAGACGGACACACCTTCGAGGAGTTCACTGCTGGCGATGCCCCGGGTTACGCCCGCGGACGGTGGGCTCGGTTCGGGTTCCCGTCGGCTGTCTACCGGCACGTTCGCGAGGCGCACCGCATGAGCCGCGGGTACGACATGGACCTGCGCCCCAAGACGGCACGCGCCGGTTCGCTGGCCCCCAGGTAATCGTCCAAAGCATGCGGAACTACAGAGCGTCATGAAGCGATTCACAGCGCGATGGACCAGCGGCACCGAACTCATGGCCCCGCGACAGGGTCAGTTCGGGGGCGGCGGCCGAACCAGTTCAGAAGGTGACCACGACCCGTGTCTTCATCGCAGACCGGAGTTCGATCCCACGACTTTCCCTTTTTCCCTTCGAGGTACGTATGAGAATCCTCCGGATCGCCGACGTGGCCGACAACCGATTTGGCGGCATGACTCGGGTCATGCACCTGACCACGGACCCGCTGGTAGCGGCTGGCCACCAGGTCGTGACCTGGTTCCGCGACGATCTCAACCGCTGGGCCCCCACAAAATTTCGCCGGTTCGTGGTCCCGTTCGATGTGGTCCGGCACGTCCTCCAGCGGGTGCGGTCCGGGGAGGTGTTCGATGTGGTCGAGGTCCACGAGCCGTCGGCGGCCGTCTATTGCGTGGCCCGACGGATTTACCCGGAGCTGCCCCCGATCCTGGTGCTTAGCCACGGGCTCGAAGCTCGAGCCCGGCTAAACTTTCTGGCCTACCGCAAGCGGAAGCGTATACTGGTCTCGCTGAAGTCTCGGTACTCGCCGCTGAGCGTCGTCTGGCAGGCCAATTTCGCGCTCCGGCATGGGGACGCGGTGGTCTGCTCGACGACCGAGGACTTCGACTACCTCCAGCACCGACTAAAGATCCCGATCCAGCGGATCCACTGCATCAACTGGGGCGTCCTGCCAGAGTACTTCGCCGACCCTCCGGCCGCCCGCAATGGGATCCTCTGCCACGGGAGCTGGATCGAACGCAAGGGCGTCCGGGATCTGGTCTCGGCCGTAGTTCCGCTGCTTGAAGAGCGACCGAAGCTGCACCTGACGCTGTCCGGGTGCGGGCTCCCGGCGGGGGTGGTGGCCGAGCATTTCCCGGCCGCCGTCCGGGGGCGGCTCCGCATCGTCGACCGTCGAATTTCCGAAGAAGAGCTAGTCGACCTGTACATGACTCACTCGATCTTTGTCTGCGCATCCTTCTTCGAGGGGCAGTTGCTCACCCTGCTCGAGGCCGCCGCGTCCGGGATCGCGATTGTGACGACGAACGTCGGCGGGATGCGGGATTTCATCCGCCACGGGCAGAATGGTTTGTTGCACGAACCGGGCGACGTCGAGGCCCTGGCCGCGCACCTGGGGCAACTGCTCGACGACGATGTGGAGGCCCGGCGGCTGGGGTACGCGGCTCGGCACGACGCCCACCAGTACACCTGGGAGCGGGCTGCAGAGAAACTGTTGGCGGCCTACCAAGCCGCCATCGAAGGTCACCGCCGCGGCGCGCCGACCCTCGGCGCCGATCCAGTCCGAGGTGCCGTGGAGAACCGATGACATGCCGACCGCCAGGATGTGCCTCCTCTACTGGCTTACCCGCCGGCCGATCCTCCTCCAGTGGGTCCAGTGGTCTCGGGGCCGACTGACCGCTGAACTCTCCGTCATGCTGGAGCAAGTATCGCCGGGGTACGTGGTTTTCGACGTAGGAGCTAACCAGGGGTACTTTACCCGGCTCTATTCGCTCCTCGTCGGGCGGCACGGGCGAGTGTATGCGTTCGAACCTGTCCCGACGACCTTCCGCGTGCTCCAAGAGCGCATGGCTGAGCAGCAGGTGATTCCGAACATCGATTTGATTAACGTCGCGCTCGCCGACACGAGCGGCACGGCCGTGATGTACCTCCCGGGTCAGAATGATGTTGAGGCTTCGCTCTTACCCCACCGAGGCGTGGGGTCGTGGCGAACTGCCGACCCGCCTGCGACCTTTCAATGCCGCCAGATTCGCCTGGACGACTTCGTCAGGGACCGGGGACTCACCCGGCTCGATTTTCTGAAGTGCGACGTGGAGGGTGCCGAGTTACTGGTTCTCCGGGGCGCCACTGACACTCTGAAGCAATTTCAGCCGGTCCTATATCTCGAGGTTTCGCCCGATTGGACGGTCGACTTTGGATACCACCCGACTGCCATCATCGAGTTCCTCCGCCCACTTGGGTACAATCGTTTTCTACTCGTGACCGCCGAGCGGAGTCACCCCCAGCCGACCGGGGCCGCGCAGTTGAAGTCCTTGACCGGATCGGCGAACCTCCTATGCTTACCGATCCAGGGCAGATGAGGTCGATCGCCACTCGTCAGCGGTTTGACCAGGGAGAGCAACGAGACGGTAACCGGCGGGACGTGATCTCGTCGTTCGTCATGTCGACAGGTCAGCGTACCCTCTTGGTGCCTTCGGGGCTGGTTGGGCCGTCGAAGTGACCACCGACTCCGGGAGGCAGGTTGGTGGGAATGGGCATCCGCTGGGCGATCCTGACAGGAGAGTACCCGCCTCAGCCTGGCGGGGTGAGCGATTACACACGGCTGGTGGCCGAGGGGCTTGCCGCGGTGGGAGACGAGGTGGCGGTGTACGCACCGCCCCAAGGTCTCGGCCCGGACTCGGCCCCTCCCGGGGTCTGGGTCCGCCGGCTGCCGGACCGGTTCGGCTCCCGTGGCCTCTGCTGGCTCGACCTGGAGCTGGCTCGCGACCGACCGGACCGAATCCTGATTCAGTACGTCCCCCACGCGTTCGGCTGGAAGGCGATGAACTTATCTTTCGTGGCGTGGGCCTTGATCCGGAGGATTCGCCGACGGGACGACGTTCGGGTGATGTTCCACGAGGTCGCCTTCCCATGGGTCCACCAGCCGCTACGCAACAATGCTATCGCGGCCGTCAATCGAGTCATGGCCGCCGTGCTGGTCCAGGCGTGCACCCGGGCGTATGTCGCCATCCCGGGCTGGGTGCCGCTTCTGCGGCGGCTCGGGGCCGGGCGGTTGCCTATTGCCTGGACGCCGGTTCCATCGAACGTGCCCGACGAGGCCTCTACCACAGCGGTAGCCGCCCGCCGGGCCGAGCTGACCTTGAACGATCCGACCGTTCGGTTGGTGTGCCATTTCGGCACCTACGGCCCTTCGGTCACTCTAGCCCTGGGCTCTGTCCTGCGCGAGTTGCTCGGCCGCCGGCCAGAGGTCCGGGTGCTTCTCCTCGGGGTCGGGGGTGACCGGTGGCGCGGCGAGCTGGCCGGCGGACGGGTGGACTGGCACGCCCGCGTCATCGCACCCGGTGCGCTGTCGGCCCCCCTGATCGCCGAGCACCTGCGAGCCTGCGACCTTGTGATCCAGCCGTACCCTGACGGTGCAAGTAGCCGGCGGGGCTCGCTGATGGCCGCGTTGGCCAATGGGGTGCCGGTGGTTACCACTATCGGCGCTCTCTCCGAGCCGGTCTGGTCGGAAGGAGCGGTTGCCGCCGCCCCGGTCGGCGACGCCGAACAGCTTGCCCGGCTGGCGCTCGACCTGCTCGATCGCCCGGAACGCCTCGCCGAGCTGGGGCTGGCCGGCCAAAGGCTGTACCAGGACCAGTTCGCCCTCCGCCACACCGTCGCCGCACTGCTGGACTTGCCATGCCCACCTCCGACCGCCGCCTGAGAATCGCCTTCGTGGTCATCGACTACAACCGGCATATGGGCCACAGTCGCTATGTCGCCGAGCTGGCCTCCCGATTCAAGGGGGACCACGAAGTTCACGTGTTCGCCAACACATTCGAGGAGCCGGACCCCGCGGGAATTACCTACCACCACGTCCCGGCGTGGCGCGCGAATGCCCTGTCCACTATTCTCACGTTCGTCCTACCGGCCACAGCGCTGGTACCGAGTCGGTTCGACATCGTCCACGCCCAGGGTCTCTGCGGGCTTCGGCACAACGTGGCAACCGCTCACTTCTGCCAGCCGGGGTGGTACGACGCTCTCGTCCGGGCGAACGGTGCGCTGACCTGGCGGCAGTTACTGTCGCGGGCACTGATCACTCCTCTCGAGCGGCTCGCCCTGGCCAAACGATCCACCCAACGGGTGATCGCAATTTCCGATTTGATCCGCAGAGACCTGGCTCAGTTCTTCGGCCGCGCAGACGGCGTCCAGGTTATCTACCATGGGGTCGATTCGGAACTATTCCACCCGCGTAATCGAATGTTGTGCTGGGATCGGCTGAGGTCGGAACTGGGTGCAGCTCCTGGCCAGTGCCTGGCGTTATTCGTGGGGAACTTGCAAAAAGGGGCGGCGGCGGCGATCCGGGCGGCCGCTCGGGTAGCCGGGGTCAGGCTGGTGCTGGTGTCGGGTTCCAATACGGACGCGGACCGTGCCATCGCCCGTGCGGAGGGTGCGGCGGATAGGGTGGTATTCCACACGTTTTCCAGGCACATCGAACAGTTCTTCGCCGCCGCCGATGTTTTCATCTTCCCGACCATCTACGAGCCCTACGGGATGGTTATCAGTGAAGCGATGGCCTCAGGCCTGCCTGTCATCACCAGCCGGGCGGCCGGGGCGGCCGAATTGATCGACCACGGAGAGAGCGGCTGGCTGACCGCCGACTCTTGGAACGTGGATCAGATCGCGGAAGGGCTTCGGGCATTAGCGAGCGCCCCCGACCTGCGAAGTCGCATGGGCGCGGCCGCCCGGGCCGCGATCGAGAAGTACACCTGGGACCGGGTGGCCGCGCAGACGATGGCCGTCTACCACGAGGTGGTCGCCCAGGCCGACCGCGGCAATCCGCCCAAGGGAGGGCGATGACGACCACGCCCGATGCGAACAGCCCGTCGTTGCGGGTACTCTTCTTGGTGGAAGAGTACACCGATATCCGACATCTGGCCGAATTGGCCCTGATCTGTGACGCGACCCCACTGGAGGCGCTGGCGAGCGGGGTCCCGGGGGTGGTCAGCGAAGTCGGTGGGATGGGGGTTCATCGGCAGTGGGGCGAACTCCCCGGATGGCCGGGTCAAGCGGTTCGTGAGGCAGCTCCCGCTAGTGTGCCGTCAACTTTCGATCGACGGGTTGGCCAGCCCTTCTCCACCAGACGAGAAAGAGTAGGATGAAGAGTAAGATTTGGAAGAGGATTAGGAGCAGGAGCATGATTAAGAGTAAGACTCAGTCCGCCGAATCACCTTTGTCATAGTCGCGTGTCGAGAGAGGCGTTCATGGGGTCCTACTCTTAATCTTTATCGTGCTCTTCATCCTCTTCCTAATCGTAATCCTTCTCTTAATCTTGCTCTTTTTGTGAGACTCCTCGCCCATCACCACCACAGCACCCGGAATTTGACACCAAAAATCGATGTTAAAGTCTTTGGGTACATTGAGTTACAGCTTGGAAATTCGGCGAGTCTAGGGAAGGCAGCCTTGCCATCGCGGGAATCGATTCGTAAACTCAACTCTGGTAATAAGATAGAGAGAATCGCTGGTGGTGATGGGCGAGGAGTCTCCTTAAAAGTGATTCGGATAAGTCCAGAAATGCCATTCTAAGAGCATGTCTCGCAATGGCTTGCGCTGTTTAGGAAGCGCAGTGTGAGAGCACTCCGAATTGGCCAACAAGGAAAGCCGGCCGCGGTGAGCGATTCTGGATTGCCACCAAGCTAGTTGGTAAATCGATCCAAAACGCCGAGACTCCTCCATAATCTCCACCGGATTGAAGCGGACAGGGCTTACTAACCCGAAGCGTCAGCGAGGGATGCGGCAATTTGATTGCGGCAAGGAAGACGGACCCTCGCTAACGCGTCGGGCTGGTATCTATGCAGCTCCCGCAGTCCCGGCGCGCCGGGATCGGTCGAGTCGCGCTCAGTATCGTGGCTGAATCTCTTGGTGGAGATCAGCGAGGAGTGTCCTTTTTGTGGCGCTCGTCGTGGCCATTGTCGCGCCGCTCGTTCTTACCCGTCAATCGAAGATTGACAGATCACTAGCTGTCTGGGCGATGTCCCGCCGGCTCCTTGCGTCGGGCCAGTATCAGATTGCGATGAAGACGGGTTGACCAGCGCCCAGATCCATGGTCTTTTTTCGGAGCCCCCCACATGTCCGCCCCGTCAGAAGGGATCAGTAGTGGCCGTTACGCCCGCAAGCAACTTTACGGCGGGGCATGGCTGATCACCTGGAGCCACCGCCGGCGGTTCCAGCTCGCCTGCCGGCTGGCGGCCGGGTTCCACGGCCGCCGGTTGCTGGACTATGGGTGCGGAGATGGGACCTTTCTGGCGATGGCATGCGCTGGGCCCAACGCCCCGGCCGAGTCGGTCGGGGCGGAGATCTCCGACTTCCTGGTAAACGACTGCCGCACCCGGCTTGGAGGCCAAACCGGGCTGTCGTTCGTCACCGTCGCCGACCTCGCCGGGCCGGGGTCCGAGGGGCAGTTCGACGCCCTGTTTTGCATGGAGGTGCTGGAGCACGTGGTCGATCGGGAGCCCATCTTCGCCCTGTGGGACCGCTTGCTCTCCCCGGGCGGGGAGATCGTCGTCAGCGTCCCGAACGAGACCGGCCCGGCGCTGGCCATCAAGCAGCCCGCCCGCCGGTTGGCCAGGTGGTGCGGGTTGAGCGACTATCTTGGGTCGGCCCCGTACACCTGGCGGGAATATGCCCGGGCGCTGTTCGCAGGACGTCGGCAGCACATCACCCGTCCGGTCCACCGATGGGCCGACGGGTCCGCGTTTCACTGCCACAAGGGGTTTAACTGGCGGGCCCTGCGGGACGAGTTGGTGCAGCGTTGGGAGCTGGTGCGGATCTACCGCTCGCCCGTCCCGTTCCTCCCCGTCGACTTCAACAGTCAGATCTGGTTCCACCTCCGCAAGCCGGGGGACGGTGCGCGGTGCCCCACCACCTCGCCATCCTGACGGACTTCCCGGACGAGGGCTGGCCGAGCATGGACCTGTGCGGGGATATGCTCCTTGCCCACTTGCCGCGAAATGGGCCGTTCGCCGTGGAGGCCGCCCGACTTTGCCCGCCGTTTCGCCGGCTCGCCACCCGGCTGCCGGCCGTCGGCCGACGAACCGCCGCGTTCAACGCCGATCGGTTGCTCAACCGGTTCGTCCACTTCCCTCGCCATGCCCGGCGGCTTGCCGATCAATTCGATGTGTTCCACATCGCCGATCATACCTACGCGCAACTTGTCCACGTCCTGCCGGCCGATCGGGTCGGCGTCTACTGCCACGACCTCGACGCGTTCCGCAGCCTTCTGGACCCGGCTCGCGAACCTCGGCCGCGGTGGTACCGTGTCCTCGCCCGCCGCATTCTGTCCGGGATGCAGAAAGCCGCGGTCGTGTTTCACAGCACCGGTGCTGTCGGCGAGCAGATCAAGCGGGCCGGGTTGGTGCCCCCCGACCGGCTGGTCCACGCGCCCTATGGTGTCGCATCCGAGTTCACCGCCGATTCGCCGCGACCCCCGATCCCGTTGCCGTGGCTGGCCGAGCTGGGCGGCCGGCCCTGGGTCCTCCACGTCGGCGCCTGCATCCCGCGGAAGCGGATCGATGTGCTCCTCCACGTCTGCGCCGAGGTCCGGAAAACGTTCCCCGACCTCCGGCTGGTCAAGATCAGCGGCGAGTGGACGGCCGCGCAGCGGGACCGGATCGACCGACTCGGCCTGGCCGGCGCGATCACCCATGTGGGCGGGCTGGCCCGGGCGGAACTGGCCGAGGTCTACCGCCGGGCCACGGTCGTGCTCATGCCGAGCGAGGCGGAGGGGTTCGGGCTGCCGGTGATCGAGGCCCTGGCGTGCGGGGCGGCGGTGGTGGCCAGCGACATCCCGGC
>JAFAHT010000308.1 GCA_019237095.1 Planctomycetaceae bacterium | reverse complement strand
GACCACGGTCTTCCGCCCAGGATCGGTGATCGCGTCCAGTGCGTCCCAGAGCGGGTTCTTCACTCCGGAGTCGAAAGGATCGAGAAATGTGTCATCGTAAGCCGCTGCGTGCCGGCTCCAGTGGCGCTCCTGGTTCCGAATCGGGATATCGTTGTCGCCCACGAGCAAAACCAGTCTCAACGCGGGTTGAACGGGCCATCGCAGGCCAGATGCCCGCCGGATCTTCCCCGCCGGACCCAAAGCCATGACGCTTTCTTCTCAAGCATGGAACACGCCTGCCTGGTCGGTCAAATTCGGACCCATTTTGTTGCCTGCGGGTCCCGGACCGTTCTGGATGAGAGCCATCATGAACGCGGAGTCGGCGGCGATCCGGAACTCGACGCCGCGTTCATGCCTTTGGGGATCAAGCGGATCACGTCGATCGCCAGTCCTTGTGACGTTCCCAGCACATCGCGCCGGTAAGAGCGAGGGTAGCCCAACCGCGGGTCAGGAGTGAATCTCATCACGACCTTGGTTCCCTTCGGCTGGCCAAACGGCTGGTCGGTCTTGAGCTGGGCCAGCTCATCGGCAATGGTCGTGAAGAGCCCGTCCACTCCGAAATACCTGGGTTCGTGGGTTGGCACCGCGGTTCTCCGTCCATCAGATGCGATCGACTCCACTTCACGTACCTCTCGCTGCCGCACGGTCACGTAATAATGAGCGCTCGTTATCCCCGAGGCGCTCCATTCCAGGTCGTAGTCGCGAATCCCGGCCTCGGCCCAGACCTTCCGCGCCGCGGCAAGCGCTTCAGGGGTTACCGACTGGCCGCCCGAGCAGCGGGCAAAGATGCAGACGGCAGCCAGGCCGGTCATCGCGACGAGGGTCAACCCGATCGCCGGCCGTCGAATTCGAGGACGCATTCCGCGGCTCTCGCTCATTCTCAGCTCCTGTGACTTTTCAACAATCCCGCCGGCCGGCCCATCGCCCCAGTTTCAGCATGCCAGAAGTCACGACTCGACGACCAGCCCTGCATGATGTCCGCCAGGGCTTCAGCAGCAGATCAGGCCCAGTGCAGTCATCATCACGCCGGCCAACCACGCGAGGACTGCCAAGAACCTCCATCGGGGCCATTGTCGTCCAGAACTGGGAAGAGGAGGCACTGGCGCAGGCCCCTGCTCCGCCTCGCCACTCATCCCGTCCACGATATCGGGCTCGAGCACAAGTTCCGAGGGGTCGGGTGTAATGCCGGCAAGCCTGGGAACCGCGACCAAGTCAAAGCGGTTGGCCGTACTGAAGGCCCAGGTGGCAACAGACGCCCTGCGTCTGGTCCGACCCGGCAGCCTCCGCCACACCGCATTGGCCAGGTCGTCGATCGGGTGGGCCGCGGCTAACACCACCTTCTGCCCCCGTCTTATCGCCTCGACGATCGTCTCGACCCGGCGATCATCGACTCCCGCAGGTGGTGGTTCCTGACCGGGCAGTACAAGATGAGCTGCCGGCAAAAGCCGATCCTGATCGGTCTTGTCCCAATCGCGTCGAAACGCCGAGGCGAAGGCGAACGGGCTGGCCCCTGACCACCGATAGGTCCACCGACTCACAAACAGTCCATGAAACGCCAGTGCACCCGGCCGCCCCTGGTCGTCGTTCCCTTGCGGGAAGACCCCAACGATCATCCAAGGCCCGCGTTGCAAACACAGGGCGAACAGGCAGGCTTTCTCGGCAACCCCCGTGGGCCGTTCGCCAAACCGCTGCCCCGCCAGTCTCAACGCATTCAGCCACTCCGCGCGACAGCCCGCCGACCGCGACAGCACCGCGTACCCTCGACTCCAGAAGGGAAAGCTGCCGTAAACCGCCTGCTCGTAACGAACTGTACTGATCATCCGTATCCCTCTGAACTCGGCACCTCTTCTGTATTCCGTCGAAATATCTGAATATCTGAATATCTGACTGTTTTCGGAGAAATCTTTAGGAGCGGCTGAGCGCTATATGGTATAAATTCGGGAGGGTTCCTGCAAAATCCGCAGTTGAACTCGGTGTACCTAGTCCGCAACTATGAGTATCACCCATGACATCGTGCCAGATCGACCGATCCGCAACAGTGCCGGCGCTCTCGCTGGATGATGAGCGTGCCGTCGACCGCATCGTCCAGGCGATGAGTCGGGCCCGCCGCCTGCTGTTCATCACGGGTGCGGGGATGTCTGCCGATTCCGGACTTCCCACCTACCGGGGACGTGACGGCATTTATCGCGCCCAGCAGACAACCCCTCATGGGTTCTCCATCGAGCAGGCCCTTTCCGGACCCATGCTCCGGACCCGGCCGGAGATCACTTGGCACTATCTCCTGGAACTGGAAAAGACGAGCCGCCATGCTGCCCCGAACCGCGGCCATTACGTCCTCGCGGAGATGGACGGCTATTTCGACGCCGTCTGGGTTCTCACCCAGAATGTGGACGGCCTGCACCAGCGCGCCGGCTCGCGCAACGTGCTCGATGTGCACGGTAGCTTGCATGCTTTGGAATGCATGAGGTGCGGCCAGCAGACAACAACGCCAGACTATTCCAAATTGACACTGCCCCCTCGCTGCTCGGAGTGCGAGGGCCCGATTCGACCCCAGGTCGTTCTGTTCGAAGAGGAATTGCCGTACGACAAGTTTTCCCGCTTATGGTACGAGTTTGGCGCTGGCTTCGACCTCATCTTCAGCATCGGCACGAGTAGCATGTTCGAGTACATCGTCGAACCGGTGCGGGTGGGACGGCAAATGGGGATCACCACGGTGGAGATCAACCCCGAGACCACGACCATCTCGTCCGAAGTGGATATCAAGATCGGCGCTGGTGCGGCTACGGTTCTCGCCTCGATCTGGGAACGCTACCTGACCTGGTGACCCTGGGCCTGACCGCCCGCGACCGAGACAAGACGAGAAACAAAGACGACTGACGCGCTGGATCGTCAGGTTTCCGTGCAACCGCCGCGCCGGGGATGTCCAGTACCGTGGATGTTTTGCGCTTTCAGGGCTGAACCTCGAGCACGAAGTACATGCGCAGGGTTGGCTGGGGAGTTGTTCGGGCATACATGAGACCGAGGAGTAGCCCAGGGGCGATCTGGCGGATCTCATCGCGATTCTGGGCATAGATTCGCGAGGTCCGGCTGTAGTCGAGCACGAGGGTCGGGGCTCCGTCGAGCCAGCTCTGCTCCTGGTAGACCTGGGCACGGACGATCGGCAGGCCGAAAAAGCGGTTCACGGCGGAAGACTCGGCGGGATCGAAAACCTTGCCCTGCCAGACCAGCCGTGTTCCCCGGGCCATGGCTTCGTTTCGACGGGTCCCAGGTGCCAGGATGGCGGTTCCCCGCACCCGGCCCGGCGGGATACCCGCGACACTTCCCTGGCGATAGAGCGCATCCAGCTCAGGGCCGCTCATGCGTAGTAATTGACCGACGCTGACCGCTGGCGTCTGGGCCCCCGCGGGAGTGCACAGATCCAGCCCCATGCCGAGGACCGCGAGCCCGAGCGAGGATAAGATCCGGGCGCAGCGTTCCACTCGTTCCGGCGGATTGATCATGGAAGTCACCTTGGCGGCTGGTTGTGGAAAGAACGTGGAGACATTCGTATCTCCCAGCATCGGCCGGGCTGTCCTCGCGTCTTGAGTGAATCTTCAGACTGGCAGTCTGCTGAAAATGATCACTTGACGGCACGACCGATCGGTTCGAGCAGCGAGCCCAGCCAGTAGCCGAGCGAGGGAAACGCGGTCAGCACGAAGCCGACGACAGGCACCGCGTAGGGCAGCAAGTTCGAGAGCTGGGTCTGATCGAGCTTGAAGCTGTTGGGGGCTTTGCGGGCCACCCGGCTGACGAAGTCGCTCCTCTCGATCTGGACCAGGACCATCAGGGTCGCAAGGACCCCGGCCAGGATGAAGGCCCAGATCACAATCGACATCAGCTTCAGGGGGTGAAAGGGATACCAGGCCACCGCCAGAAGCAGGAGGATCGGCCCGTAGATGAGCTGGGCCGACATGCTGCGGAGAGGATGGGCGAACTGGCTGACCAGGTAAACGATCCGCAGGGCCAGGAGTTGCTCGGCCATTGCCAGCCACTGGCTCGTGGCCGGGTCGAGCTCCCCCGTGGTGGCTTGGGGTGATGGTGATTCAGGCCCCGGCTTCCCGTCACCGGCAAGCGAGCCGCCGTAAGCCTGATCGAGGGATCGCCGGGGCCATGCCAGATCGATAACCGGGGCAACGCAGGCCTCCGAGAGGATCTCGAACCGCTCCAGGTCCGACCCCGGAGCGTGTGCGACGACCGTCGCTCGGAGCGTTTCTCGAATCGGCAGTTGAGTTTCTCCTGACGTCGCAGCCCAACCCAGTACGAGGCGGCACTGCTGCAGCGGGATCTCAAGGTCAATATCATCCTGCAGCGATGTCCGCAGGAACCGGCCGAACTTCG
>JAFAHT010000205.1 GCA_019237095.1 Planctomycetaceae bacterium | reverse complement strand
ACAACTCACTGCTCCGGTCTCTACTGCTCGACGAGCAGTCTCTATTACCCCGGCACGAAAGAAACGCTTTGTAGGTCAGGCTTTCCAGCCTGACTCTGAGCCTTGTCAGGCTGGAAAGCCTGACCTACTTCCTTGCCGGGGTAATAGACAGACCATGCTCAGTACAGAAAGGGGTGAATCACGTGAACGGCAGGGCCTCGCGTCGACGGTGGATTCGGAACCGGGCATGGGCAGTCATTGTTGCCCTGCTGCCGGCCTCCGAATGCCTCGCGGTCTCAGATTCTGATCCAGCTCCGCCCAATTCCAAGCAGTCCGACACGTCGGAGTCCGGCCAGTCCGGCAGTCGTGGAACACTCGGGACCACGGCACGAACCAAGATCCCACCGCCGCGTATCTTCTCGGAGCAAGAGCTCAAGGGTGGACAGGCTGTTCGCAGCGCGATTCCGCCTGCGAGCAGGTTCATCCCAGACCCCAAGAAAGATAGGCTGACTGACGAGCCCAACCGTCTCGAATCTCGAACCCAACCGCGTGGTTCTCAGCCGCTCGCGGAGATCGCCCCGTCAAGTCCTGACCCTGTAAGCAACACCGGTCCCTCACCCAGCGACCTGCTAACGCCGAGCAACGCCGGGCCCACGATGGTCGCTCCGGAGGCCGCACCCTCGGTCAATGGCCAGACCGCCAAGGAATCCACTCGGCAAGCGACGAGTACCCAAGCGGCGGCGCCCGACTCGACGGTAAACCAGGTGGCGGAACCAAAAGCGACCCCTGAGGGCTCCCCCAAGGCAACACCGCTGGGAACCGACGCGGTCGTGAGACAGGCCCTGAACACCCTGGGAGCCGCGCCGTCCGGCTCTCAGGCGCCGAATCCTGATTCCTCTCCCGCTGCTTCGCGGGTCCAGGCGCCTGGCGATGCCCCAGTCGCTACGGCTTCGCCCCAACCCGAACCGGAGCTGAAGCAAGAGTCGACGTCGTCGGCAGGGCAGAATCCTGACAAATCCCCAGAGCGAAAGCAGGATGGACAGGTCGAGAAATCGGCGTGCGCGACCTGCGGCGGGTTCCATGGCCATCTCGATGGGCATGTCTTCACCTGTCAAGCAGGCTGTGCAAGTGGCAACTGCATCCCCGGGCGCCCGCCGTGCAATCTTCCCCTGAATGAGTGCGACACGGTTGTCGGCTCTTTCCTGACCAATCTGTACCAGTGCATCTGCTGTCCCGATCCTTGTTACGAGCCCAAGTGGGAGCCCGCGGCCTATGCCTCGTTGTTCGCCGACTACGCCCGACCGCGGACCGTGACCCGCCTGCGGTACGACAACCTCGAGGACATGACCCAGCCCGACCGCAACCAGTTCTGGATCAACAATGTGACCCCGAGCCGGCTCCCACGGAGGCCGATCAGCAATCTCTTCGCCCGGCTTCAGCAGGTCTACATTTACCAGGAGGCGGCGGGCCCGCACGGTAGCCTCTTCGTCGAATATCCCTACAGGCAGATCAACCAGAGCTGGGCCCCAACCCAGGCCGGTTTCGGCGACGTCAACTTCGGCATCAAGTCGTTGCTGTTCGACTGCGAGATGCTCCAGATCGCCTTCCAGTTGCGGACCTTCATGCCCAGCGGCAACTTCAAGGACAACCTGGGGAACGGCCAGTTCGCGATCGACCCCTCGATCCTGACCTCGCTGAAGCTCGGCCCCGAGACGTATTTCCAGGGCCAGTTCGGCAACTGGGTCCCGCTAGGAGGCCCGGGCGGCCAGTCGAGAATCGCGGGCGGGATCTTCTACTGGTTCATGAGCCTGAACCAGGTCTTGTGTTGCCTGACACCCGATAGCCCGCTGATCGCAACCCTCGAGATGGACGGCTGGTCGTTCCAGAACGGTGGCTTCATCCCCACCATCTTGCCGAGCGGCATGATCCCCCACCCCATCCCGCACGACAGCGGTATATCGTTCTTCAACATCGGTCCGGGCCTCCGTCAGTCGATCTGCAATCGAGTTGACTTCGGTGGCGCCATCACCTGGGCGACCAACAGCGCCGACCACTGGGCACAGCCCTGGTTCCGCTTCGAGGTGCGGTTCCTGTTCTGATGTCGAAGCCTCGCGGGCGGGGCAGGAACTCAGCGCGGCAGCTTCCGCGCGGAAATAGGAAAGAGTTCGCCAGCAGCGCAGACAGGGGACTGTGAACTGCCCTCCCGCTTTCGGTCTCTGAGGTGGCCGGCTCAGAAAAGAACGAGCTTCAAGATTTCCGCTTCGGCTCGGAAATCGAAAAAGGATATGATACGGACGTGTTGGCAGGCTCTCGGAAGAGGCAGCGATCAGAGGATCCACATCCATGGCTGACGAGCGCTCACGTCCGTTGAAACGCTCTTGGAGAGGCGCGGTCAGGCAGTCGCGTCCGCCCGATCAATCGGTTTACGAGTGGAGCAGGCGGCGGCTCAGGCCGGTCCCAGAAACGAAATCCGCGGGCTCCCGCACCATCAAGATCGCTACCGTTCTGACGGCACTGGCCGCCTGCGTGGGGTTGATGATTTTTCTGATTTTCCTCTGGCAGCCTCCGAAGCCGGCGGCTGTCGTCCTCGTCGGGGCCGACTACGCGACCAACCTGGTGGTTCCACACAATGTGCTGGGCTGGAGGGGACTCAAGGGAATCGAAGCGGTTTCGAAGGCACCGAGGCCCTGGACAATCTTCAATCCCGCATCCCTTCAGTTGATCCAGGGAGGACCGATTACCCTGAACTTGCCCGAGCGGTGGACACAGCTTATCGCGGATTTGAGCAAGACCGCGCGCCGGCAGAAGACAATCCTCTTCGTCATGGCGATGCACGGCGGGAGCACCGCCACTGGGGCCTATCTGATACCCAACGAGATGTCGCGTCCGGAGACCGATCGCCTCGATCTCGAGACGGTCATCGAGTCGATGAAGAAACTGCCGCCGGAGCAGAACAAGATTCTCGTTCTGGAGGGAGCCCAAGTCGCGGCCGACTGGCGATCGGGAATGCTCTGCAACGACTTCGCCCGCCGGCTCCGGGATCTCGAGCCGGAGATCCGCAACGTGAAGAACCTCTGGGTGCTGAGCGGTTGCGATGTCGATCAACAGTGCTGGTCGTCCGAGGGGCTGGGACAGACTGTGTTCAGTCATTATGTCATCGAGGCCCTGCGGGGCAAGGCCGCGGGCCCCGATCGTCGTTTGACCCTTGCCGAGTTACATGACTACGTCTTCAAGAACGTGCGGAATTGGGCTTGGAATGCTCGGAGAGCAATTCAGGAGCCGGTGCTCTTGCCCCGGGAAAGCCCGGGTTCGGGGAAGACCGCGGGCGATCCAAACCGCCGTACGCCCGCCTCGGTCCACCTGGCCTCGGTGGAGGTCGCACCGACTCCGGAGCCGCCTCCCGCCACGAGCCGCGCCGCGCTCGAAGAGGCCTGGAAACACTACGAGGCTCTTGATTCCTTGGTGCCTCACCCCTCGGTTTACTCGCCGCGCCGTTGGCGCGAGTACCGAGCGGCCCTGGTCCGCAAGGAGGAGCTCATCCGCGCCGGGGCAACCGCCGAGCAGGTCGGGGTGATCGGAGGACGACTCAGCGCTCTGGAGATTGCCCTTCAGAGCGAGCGTTTTCTGCTCAGATTGCCAGAATCGAGCCAGAACAACCTGGTGATGAGCGTCGTCCAGGGAGGAGTTCTCGACTCGCGATCCGCGGAGCCAGCCGAGTTCCTCCGTTTCTGGAGTCCACCGCCTGATCTGACCCCAGCACGAGTCTGGGAGGAACTCAGGGCCAACGAATCCTGGTCCGGCGCCGAACCCCGCCAGCCGTATCGCTGCGGGATCGACGATTTCCTCATCAGGCGGGCGGCCAGTGATTCGTTCAACAACCTGGGAATCGCCGCCTCCCGGTTACGACAAACCCGAGACAATGAGTATCCCCAGCCCGCGGAAGCTCATTACCTGATCATGCTCGACAAGTATCTGACACCTTTGCGCAACCAGCGGCACTCCAGTCTCTGGGCAAGAGTGAATCAAGCGATCCGACTCCGCCGCCTCGCGGAACGAACGGCGCTGGGGATCGCCGACGCGGATTCGGGTTATCCGCGCAGCGAGGAAGTCTACCCCTGGATCAAGCCGCTCGTCGAGAGGGCCGACGAAGCGCGACGACTGGGCGAGGATCAGATCTTCTCAACGGAAGATGCGGCCTGGTCGCAGGCCGACAAGTACCTCGCCAGCGCGGATCAACTCTATCAGGCAGCCTTGAGCCGTGCGTCCCGGGTCCGTTCCGCCCTGATCACCCGCGATCGTGTCCTGGCCAACCTGCCCGACTATTCCCGCTGGCTGGCCCATCGCCACCCTGACGATCTGCTCAAGGATGATCTGTCCACGACATTCGGAGACCTCTGGACCCAGGTTCATTTCCTGGCTGGACAGCTAGAAATACCTGGTGATGGGGCTGCGGTTGAGGCCCTCGGTCAATCGGAGCGGGCGGTCGCCGCCGGATTCGAGCAGGTGCTCCAGCAGTTCGCGGACCAGCAGAACAAGTTCTCCCAGGACCGGGTACGGGAGGACTGTGAGGTCGCGACGGCTGCCGCCGCCGTTCCCTTCGCTGATACCCGCTTGCGGACCCTGTTCTGGGAGCGTCTGGAAACGATCCAGGATCACGATCGCGAGGTGGCGGCAAAGGCAGAGCCTGCCGAACCCCCAAGTGAGAAGAAGAAAGAGGCTGTCCAGCTCCGGTACCGTCGCGCCCAGGTCCAGGGACTGATGGCCCTCGGAGCACTGGGGCGAGCCTGGTTCGATGAACCTGGATTCAAGGACCAGGTCGATTTCGAGCAGACCAGAGAGAGGATCCTGAGCCCGATCGCGGAAACCGAGAACGAGGCCAGGGCCTGGTGGAAGCAGATCGCCCAGGCGGGAGATTCGATCGGTTTGCGCTGGCGAAGCCTCGCCCCCGAGATCGATGAGGCTCTCACCGGCGAGGACAGCAGCCGCGCCGAGCTGCGCATCGTCCAGGACCGATTCAAGAAGGCCGATCGGCTTGGGCGGTTGATCGATGGAGGAGCTCCCGCGGTCCTCGAGTCGAAGATCGAGGCGACCGGCATCTATCGCCAGAAGCGAGTTCATGACCTGTTGCTCTGGCTTGCCGAGCGCGCCTGGAGAGACCACTGGTTCGACGACGATGCCAGGGCCATCAAGCCTTATTACCGCGCAGCCGGGCTCAGGTTCGCCAACGATGCCGGCAAGCTCGCCCTCAAGAGTACAGACCCGGACGCTGCCAGGATGAAGGATCTGCTCGCTCAAAATGACCGGCTCAAGATCGAAGGGCCTGCTCGGCTCATCCTCACGAGCGAGCCAGTCAAGGATGTCGCTTATCGAATCGCCGCCGAAGGAAACGAAGAAAAGATCCCTCCCGGTCTTCCCGTGATCAAACCCATCATGGACGCGAACCTTGGGCTCGAAGGCGAGAGCAGCGGGTTCAGGCTGGCCCCCTGGCGTACCGGCGGCGAGACGGTCCGTTTGACCGTGTTCAGCCCCATGATCCGCGACGCCGAGAAAGATCCCAAGCTGACCCGGCCCCGAGTCATCCCGTCCAAGATCACCGTCGAGGGATTCTTTCGGGGTCAGCTTTTCTCGAGTTTGACCGATGTCGAGCTTCACCCCCTGCCCGACCAGACGGCCATCGGTCCGCCGCCGCCGGAGAACACCGCAAGAGTCGCCGTCCGGGCCGATCCGGAAATCATCAGGAGTTTCGGTGAGGGTACCGG
>JAFAHT010000187.1 GCA_019237095.1 Planctomycetaceae bacterium | reverse complement strand
AGATCTGAGAAAGAGGCGTCAAGAGCCGTTTCCCCGCTGTTCGTCTAGCAATGATCTTACCCTGACACTTTTACTCCTCCCAGATTACCGAGTTGGCATCAAATGGCATGCACCTAGTATACGTATCGTGACCTACACAGGGCTGGGTGCGTCGAGCTTGCGATGACGCACCGCCCAGCGTCCCGGTGCGTCTCTGCGACGTACCCTACTTGCTTCATGTCATGTTTCGCAGGTACTCGGCGAGACGATCGAAACTCAGGGACATGCCCTCCTTCATCCCCGTCTGGAGCGCCGCGTCGCGAGCCTCCTTCGATGGGTAAAGCACCGTGTTCGTGATCGTCGTCTTGCCTTCCTCTTCGGAGAGGGTCAGCGTGTTGAGCGTTTCCGGCCAGTCGCACCCCCAGGACTCGGTGGAGACGAGCCGCTCCGGCGGCACGATCTCTTGATACACCCCGCGCATCTCCATCTCGGTGCCGTCGGAATGGCGCCAGCTGAAGTGCCACGCCCCGCCCGGACGGAGATGGATTTCGCAGACGGGCATGGTCCAGCCGCCCGGTCCGAGCATCCAGTGCGGGAGGTGCTCAGGGTTGGTCCAAGCTTCGAAGATGAGCCTGCGCGGCGCGTCGAAGACGCGCGTGATGACGATCTCGCGATCCGACGGCGCCGTGAGCGTCGTTGCGCCAGCCTTACTTGCTTTGGCCATGATCAGTCTCCTTTGCTATCAAGTGTTGTACTTACTCATCCAGCCGCTCGAAGTTCGCGTCCCAGAAGCGGCGATAGTTCTCGGCCCACTCGGCGACCTCCTTGAGCGGTGCCGCCTCGAGCCGACAGGGACGCCACTGCGCCTCGCGGCCGCGAGCGATGAGGCCGGCACGCTCGAGCACTCGAAGGTGCTTGGAGACGGCGGGTCCACTCATCGCGAACGGCGCCGTGAGCTCCTTGACCCTGGCTGGGCCCGCGGTGAGGCGCGCGAGGATCGCGCGCCGCGTGGGGTCGGCAAGGGCGGCGAAGGTGATGCTCAGGGAATCCACTGCCATGCGTATCTATCCACTTGGTTAGCTAACCGAATGGTTAGATACACTACGGACAGTTGCTTGTCAATCGCTCTTCCCTGACAAAGCCCTATGAGTATTGAAAATAAGTCACTATCCTCGATCGACTGGCCTGGCGGGGCATTGACACGACCCCGGAGTGCACGGCGATCCGGGTCCGAGTCGGCGGCTCCTTGCTCGGCGGGTCGCGGGCCGGCTATAAAGGACGTAGCCATCCAGTTTCGATTGGACGATTGTGACCGCGGCCGTGACGAGACAAGAACGCCGGCCCGCGCGATCGATCCTTGAGGGGATCTTGCCACCGATGGCGATCGGCGAATCCGGCGCGGGGGCCGTGGATTGCGAGCTCGAGGAGCTGGTCCTCCGCGTGAATGACCACCCCGAGGTGCGTCTGAAGCTGCTGACCGAAGTCTCGCGGGCCTTGGAGGACTGCTCGAGGCTGATGCCGGCGGAGCGAGCGACGCTGGCGGAGAAAGTCGAGCGCTGGCGTTACCAGTTGCTCAACCACAACGCGGGGCATCTAAGCGACGATCAGTCAGAGCTCACGCAGCGGCTCGACCTGCTGATGAACCAGTTGAGCGGCTCGGAGCCGCGCCCGCCGCGCTCGTTGCTGTCGATTCTCGCGACCACTCGGTCCCAGCCTCTGAGTGCTGAGATCGAAGCCTGCCTCGATCCGAGACGCCCGCTGCAAGCCGTGGAAGCCGCGGCCCGGGTTGTCACGGACCGGCACTTCGCCGCGGGGGACGGTTCCGCAAGCCGCCCGATGCTGCTGTATGCGCCCTTGTACGTGTCGAACCACTGCATCAACCACTGCCTGTATTGCGGCTTTCGCTATCCCAACCCCATGGATCGCGAGCAACTCGACGTCGCCCAGGCAATCGCTGAGGCCGACGTGCTGGGCCGGCGCGGTTTCCGGCACCTTCTCGTGGTGGCCGGTGAATATCCCCGGCTGATCACAGTCGACTACCTCGCGCGCGTGGTCTCGGCCCTGACCGGTCAAGGCTTCGCGGTCGCGATCGAGGTGGCCCCTCAGAGCACGCTCGGCTACAGCCAGCTCCGCGCCGCGGGTGCGGTCGGCGTCACACTCTATCAGGAAACGTACGACCCCGAGCGTTACAGCATCTATCATCCCAAGGGGACCAAGGCCTGGTACGACTGGCGGCTGGAAGGCCCGGAGCGCGCCGCCGAGGCGGGCATCCGGCGGATCGGCCTGGGCATCCTGCTCGGCCTGGGCGATCCGCGCGAGGAGCTTGGCGCTCTGATTGCCCACGGCCGGTACCTGCTCGAGCGGTTCCCCGACCTGAAGCTCTCGTTCAGTCTGCCCCGGATCCACGACGCCCCCGATTCTTTCTCGGCGCCGCATCATGTGGACGACGAGACGTTCATCCGGCTCTGCTGCGCTCTCCGCCTGGCGATCCCATGCGCCAACCTCGTGCTCTCGACCCGCGAGCCGGCCCACCTGCGAAATCGCCTGGCCCGAACCTGCATCACCCAGATGAGCGCCGGCAGCTCCACGTCGCCCGGGGGATATCAAAAGCACGATCGAGACGGCGCCAGCCGTGAGCAGTTCCCCGTCGTCGATCAGCGGAGTCCCGAGGAGGTGGTCCGTCACCTGACCGAGGACGGCTTTCGGGTCGTCTGGAACCTTAGCGAGTTGCAGGCGCGGTGAGGTTTCCGGAGAATCAATCTCACGGCCAATTCTCGCCATCCGCAAACCACCACTGGCCACGGCCTTCCACCAGTGCCGTTGACCTGCGGCATGCCATTTCCGATAATTTGGACAACTGTCACCTCCTCGCGAAACGAACTCACGACCGAACACCCCCTGGGAAATCCCTGGTGCGGTGTGGAGACCGCAGGGGTTGGCCGGAAGAGGTGGTTCTTGGATCTGCTTGGCCGGGCTCGCAGCTTGTTCAAGTGGTTGGGGACACCCTCCGTCGCCAAGGTTCAATACTACAGCGTGGTCTGCCCGCTGGGCCACCGGTTGCGAGGCCAGAGGACCGGGGGATATCAGGCCCTGCGCTGCCCGTCCTGCGGCGAGGGAATCTTCGTCTTGCCCGCCAGTCCCCTGCCGGAGCCGGTGGCGCCCGAGCGGTCCGCCAGGGCGCGCACGGCCATCGCCGCCAGAGCCGACGTGGACGAGGGCCCGATCGAGTTCAAAGACACGGCTCAAGGCACGGCAGATCCAGAAGTGCGGGCCCCGTCCGCGCCGGCGGCATCCACGGCCAAACCGTCCCCGCGGGCGACTCCGACCACCGGCCGGCCGGAGGCCGCCCGCCGACGGCAGGCGACGACGCTCGATCGGGGGCCGGGGGCTCGGCTCCCGTTGGCGGAAACCGTGGCCGGGACAAGCGATCTGGCGCAGCCGCGAACAGCCCGCGGATTCGGCCGCCGTCCTCTCCTCGTGCTCGCGTGCGTCGCCCTGCTCGCACTTGGCACCTTCGCCTGGCGGACCTGGCGACAGCGCTGGGAGAACCTTCCCCAGGTGGTCCGAATTGGAAGGACCGAGGGAATCGCCGCGCTGGAGGAGGGTAAGTTCGACCACGCCAATCAACTCCTCTCCGCGGCCAAGGAGGCCGCCGATGCGCTGGGAGGCGCCGTCGAAGGCGCCGAAGAGGTTCGCCACGCGGCCGACGAGGCCTCGATCTTGGTGAACCTGCTCACCGACTCTCTCGAAAGTCTGCTCGATGAGGCCACCAGGACGAGCCCACAGACCTGGGCCGACCGGTTTGACACCATGTACAAGGGACGGGCGGTCGTCATCGACGCCACGATCACGGCGACGCCGGATACGCCAGGATCGAACCGCTACGAGCTGGATTATCTCGTTCTCGCTGCCGGCCAGGGAGCCCGGGAACAACGCTATGCCCGGATCGATCTATCCGATTTCGAGGTGGTTACCCTGGCCGATCGCAAGGTGGGCGATCAGGTGGTCTTCGGCGCCCGGTTGGCCGCCTTCCAGTACGACCCCGAGGCCAAGCAATGGACGATCCGCTTCGAGCCCAAGAGCGGCGTCTCCATCAAGCACTTCAAGGCGCTCGAGAGCCTGGGCTGGCCCAGCGGCTCGTCTTATCCCGACGACAGCCCGGAGGGACTCGATCAACCATGAGAACCTTCGTGATCCCGATCCTGGCTGGCCTGGTCGTGCCCTTGCTGTTGCCGCCTGGCCAGCCGGCCATGGCTCAAACCGAGCCGGTCGCGGTCGATGCCGCGGCGTTGGGTCGCCGGGCGGACCTGGTGGGCAAGATGGTGGTCGTTGACGACCGTGTCCGGTTCTACCAGTACCATGCCGGCAGGGGATACGACGAACTTTACCTGAAACGCACCAACGTGGTCTTCCGGCTGCCGGCTCCGTTGCGGCCTGAGGGTTCGCCGCGGCCCATGCCGGTCGTCCTTCAGGGGCGTCTGGCCCGGGACCAGGACCAGCTCGTCTGCGCTGTGGCCACGCTCAAGGTCTTGCCCAACGACCTGGATCGCCTGGACCAGGCCATCGCCGCACTGTCAGCCCGAGACTTCGAGAATCGCAAGGCCTGGGCGGCGTGGGCCGAGGCCCGAGGCAAGGCGTTCAAGGACAATGCCCTGATCCAGCGGGCGGCGTCGCTCGCGGCCGAGGCTCTGCGACTGGAGGGCGAGCAAAAGCGGGCCACGGTCGATGCCCCGAAGGAATGGCTCGCCCTGGCCGAGGAGGCACGACGGCGGAACATCGCCGAGCCCGAGCCTTCCGCCCTGGCACACAAGGCGTTGCAGGCCATGCTCGCCGCCGCCAGCAAGAGCGACTCGCTCAAGGCGATCATTCCTCTCATCGAACGCTTCTTTCCCGAGGCGGCCAAGGATCAAACATCCGGCCAGATCGGCCTGGGCCGCTGGAACCAGGCATACACGAACGACCCGGGGGCCGCGTACCGCGCCGCGCCCGCCGACGTCCGCAAGGCGCTCAACCGCAGGCTCTGGGCCGACGCCGTCGCCAAGCTCCTGGAAGTTCAAGCTGCCCTCGATCCGCGCTCGGCGATCGAGCTGGCCTCGAGGGCGGAGACGGAACTTCCTGACCGGCCGCAGCTCGCAACGAAGCTTCTGAACACGGGACTGGACCAGGCGCGGCAGAATCTCGGCTCTTTGCGGCTAGCCGAGGTCAGGGCGCTGGCGCAGGCCTATCGAGAAAAGCTCAAGGATCCCCAGGCAGCACTGGAACTCGATCGCAACTGGTTGAAGATTCAGCGCGACAGGCTGAGCGAAACCGACGCCGAGGGCCCCGTCGCCCTGGCGGCGCTTTATGAAGACTTGCTCCAGGATCGGGGCGCGGCCAGGGAATTGCTCGAGAGGGCCTGGAAAATCGACCCCGGGTCCAAGGAAGTGGCCGAGGCATTCCGAACGCAGGGCTACCGGCGCGTCAAGGATCAATGGGTCGATGCCACTGCGGCGACCGCGGCCGGAGAAACGAGCAGTCCCGGCACCGAGTCACCCCGACCCGAGCCCTCCGCGCCTCGAGGCTTACGAGGTAGAACACCCGACGAGGTTAGCCAGTTGATGGCGTCCGAGCCTGAGGGAAAGGTCATCTCCGGGACGAAGGGCCAGGTCATCGAACAGTGGATCTTCCTGGTTCCGAACCAGAACCAGGTTCGCTACGTTAACTTTCTGCACACCCCAGGCGAGCTCCTACCCCGGGTGGTCTCCGATTACTTCCTGCCACGTAATGTGCTCAAAGGACATCTCAAGCCAGTGCGTTGAGTTGATTTGACGCCTCAGTGCACAATCTTTGGACCTTTGCTTTTTTTTTGTTGATTTTTTCAAAATCCCACTAACAATGTGGGAGCTATCCCGCCCCGACTACCTCTTCCTGATTTGACGTCGCGGTGTGTCCTCCCTCTCCGTTTTCAGAGCTGTTCCCCCCGCTCTGAATTTGTTCGTAGTCCCGAAGTCCCAGGTGGCCAACGAGGGGCAGGAAAATCCGAAGAATTTCGTCAAACCTTTGGTTGACTCGGACGTATTATTGCTGTGGATCGGAAAACCGGGCGCCATGACTTGCCGATGGCGCATAATGTGCTCGATGGACTCGATCACTATGAGGAGCACGTGGGCCGTGACCGGCAAGCTTCTCATTATAATTGCTTGCCCGGATCTTCGTCGAGCGATGTGTGTGCTATCATCCTAATGAAATTGAGTTGATCCATCCGGTCGACCAGGATATCCGTGGCGATGTAGGTCTGTCGGTCCGATCCCCGCAACCAGTGATCCGCGAAGTATTACACCAGGAGGTGTTCAATGGCCCGCAAAGATGCCTTGCTCAGACTCACCTCGCGTTTGGTCTCTCGCCGCGATGCGCTGCGGAAAGCCATTAATGGCGATCTCGACAGCTTTCGCAAATTCTCGGAGGTGAGCGGGGTCGGAGATAATGTGGACGCGGCCGTCGATTCGGCCAACGATGAGATCAGCTCACAGCTTGTGGAGATCGAGAGTCGTGAACTCAGCCAGATCGAGCACGCACTGCAACTGATTGCCGCCGGAGTTTATGGTCGTTGCGAGTTTTGCGGTGGTAAGATCTCCGAGGCTCGGTTAAACGCCCTGCCGTACACCAATAGCTGCATCGACTGCCAGCGCGAGAACGAGCGGCTCGGCCAGAATCGGCTCGACGGCGACTCTGCTCGCTGGGCCAAAGTGTTCGAGAAGCCGACGGACGAGAGCGAGGGCGATGCCCAGATCAATCTCAGCGACTTCGAGATGGATTTCAGCGAAACGGGCCGTTGATTCCCGTCGCCGTTTGACCGCGCTCACGATTACCCGAACTCTTGATCATGCCGCCGGACGCTAGTCCGGCGGTTTTTTTTGGGCAGACGAAGCACCAAAGCAGCGGATCGGGGGACAGAACTCCCTTCCTGACGACAGGAGCGAGTCTCGTCCGCCGAACTTTCGGCCTTCTTGCCGCACCTCGTGTTTTTTCGGGGGAGAGTCTGCCAGCAAGCGCAAGTGCCTCTGCGCCTGCCCGTCAGCACCGAAAGCCCATTCGGGAGCCTAATCTCGAGCAGCCCGAACGGGCCGGTATTTTGACTGCGAGGCCGCGTGCACAGGCCTCACCAGGAGCGATCTGGGGTGGGGAAATGGTTCAGTAACGGTCGCGTCCGCCGCCACCATAACCACCGCCGCCACCGCCATAGCCGCCACCGCCGCCACCGCCGGTACGAGGCTCGCGGGGCCGCGCCTCGTTCACGGTCAACCGCCGCCCGTTGTGATCCTGATCGTGAAGACCGCGAATTGCCTCTTGCGCCTCGGCCTCGGTGTCCATCTCGACAAAACCGAAGCCCTTGCTGCGTCCCGTGTCACGGTCGGTGATGACCTGAGCACTCTGGACCGTTCCGAATTGAGAAAAGAGTTGCTCAAGATCCGAACTGGTGACCTTGTAGGTCAAGTTCCCGACATACAGTTTCTTACCCACCATCAATCTCCTGCGCGAAATCAACGACGGCCCACGGTTGCCTTTCCGGGCCGAGAGGAAAGGGATCGTGTCAAGACCCAAAGAGCGGAGAGCGGAAGGGCGACAGAGAAGGCGAGAGAAGATTCCAGAAAGGATCGACATCGCGAACTCGACTCGTTCCCAACCAAAGGTGAATTATACGACACAGCCGAAAGGCCGATAGATCGATTTTCGTTTTTTTACAAAATTTGCAAATTTTAACCTGGAGGAGAGAAACGAAGCATCCACCGCCCCGGGAGAATCAGCCTCGACACCGGAACCGGCTAACCGCCGACGTCCACGGCCAGCACGATCAGTGAATCCCCATCTCGAAGCGGTGTCGATGGATCGGTCGTGAACCGCTGACCGTTGATGTTCAACGTGTAGGCCGGCTGCAGCGAACCCTCACTGCTGAGCACCGAGCCCAAGAGCGCGGGACAGGCACGGGACAGGGCGCGGAGGGCTTCGCCAATGTCCGCCGCCTCGACCGCCAGCCGGCTGGCCCCGGCGCGTAACCGAGGGACCCCAAACAGCTCTACATGCACGCGCGGCGGACGCGGCTCGTTGCCGGCCGTGGCCGGGTCCGGCACTTCATGGTCGGCCATGGTCAAGGCCGCTTGGTAATCTTCGGGCGTGTTCAAGTTCCGCAACGTCAAGAGCTCAGGGTCCTCGCATCGGAGCTCGTCGGCTGCAACGATCCGCGCACGCAGGACATCAATCAGGAACGCGGGGCGGAGGCGGTCGCTTCGCAACAGCGACTCGCATGCCGGCAGAACCGACGCCCGGCGATAAAGTGCGGCGAGAGGGTGGAGGAATCCGTCACAGCGGGGGATGGCCAGGTCGTGATCCCCGATCAGTGCGACCAGCCGGTCGATCCAGGCCGGCTGGAGGAAGGGCACGTCGGTGGCCGTCGCATAGGCCAGCTCGACTTCATCGGGCAAAGCGGCGAGCCCGGCGGCCAGCCCTTGCAGCGGCCCCCGGCCGCGAAGGGGATCACGGGCAACCACCACCGCCGCGGGCAAAGCTGGAAGTTCCTGGCCAGGCGCCGCCACGACCACGATCGGTCCGGTCACGGTCGACACCAGCCGCACCACGCGCTGGAGCATCCGCTCCGGACCGAAGGGGAGCCAGGCCTTGGGTTGACCCATCCGCCGGCTCTCACCGCCGCACAGAATCACCGCTCCCACGATCAAGGTCGGTCCTCCTCTCCATCGGTCAACAAGCCGATCTGGGCGAGCCTGCATCGTGTCTCGGCTTCGTCCCAGAGCCCGCGGAAGGCCGCTACGGCGGGACGATCCCAGCGGTCGGCGGGTACGGCGAAATCATACCGCTCGGCACGCAGCGGCAGGAACGCCAGCCCGTAGGCACGGGCTACTGGCTCGATGGCCACACCCCAGTCGGCGCGGCCCTGGCTGACCGCCGCGGCCACGGCGTTGTGCGATCGAACCTCGACCGCGAATCCCGGTGGCCGGCGGCCGGCGAGCAGTCCGTCAAGCAGGCACCGCGTTCCGCTTCCCCGATTGCGGTTGACCATCACGCAAGAGGCGCTCTCCACGGCGCGGTCGACCGCCTCGGCCGGCGTGCGGCCGGCGAACCAAGGATCGTCGGGGCGGTGCACCAGACCTTGCATCCGGCAGTAACCGGGAAAAAGACGAACGCCCGGGGGAAGAAACGGCGTGTTGTATGTGTCGCTCCGCGGATCCAGCAGGTGTACCCCGGCGAGATCGCACTCGCCCCGGGCCGCCGCGTCCAGCCCTCCCTGCGATCCGACCCAGAGCGTCCGGGAGCGAATCCCCCGCTCGGCCATGAGACCCAGCAGTAGATCGAGCCCGATGCAGTGCGAGCCGATGACCACCAGGTCCGCAGGCGCGATTGCTCGGCCCAGCAGCCTGACCCGCACGCGCTCGCCGGCCGCGACGTACTCCTGGAGCCTGGGAATGATGACGAACCCATCGGCCCGGCTGAACGTGGTGATCGAGCCTGAGCCCTTGCCCATCGGATAAGCCGCCAGTCCCTCCGCGCCCGGCATGAGGCCCACCAGCAGGTACTCGGTGCGGCCCCGCTCGCTGTTGCACCGCACTGCCATGCGAGCCTCGATCTCGCCGTGGGTTTCGGGTCCCAGGCCCGCCATCCGCAAGAGGACCGGGGCGACGAACTCGTGGAAGGTGAAGATCGCCGAGGTCGGGAACCCGGGCAGAATGGCGACCGGCGTTGATCCCGCCGCTCCCAGGCAGATCGGCTTGCCTGGCTTGAGCGCGACCCCGTGCACGACGATACCCGGAGACCGGCGGGCCAGGACGCGGTACGACAGGTCCCCGCCTCCCTTGCTCGTCCCGCCGCTGAGCAACACCACGTCAGCCGTCGCCAGGCCCCTTTCCAGTGCGTCGTCGAGGGCTGATTGGTCGTCTCCAACGATCCCCAGCGGCACCGGCTGGCAGCCCAGCTCGCGCACGGCATCGGCCAGCAACGTGGCGTTGGCGTCATACACGGCGGCCGGGCGTGGCGGCGCTCCAGGCGCGATCAACTCCGCGCCGGTCGAGACGATGGCCACGCGCGGCCGGCGGAGCACGGGAACATCGGCCCGGCCAATGGCGGCAAGCAGTCCGGTCTCGCGGGCCGAGAGCAGCGTCCCTCGGCGCAGTACCAGCTCGCCCTTGGCCACGTCAGTGCCGGCGAAGCTCAGATTGGCGCCGGGGGCCACCGCGTGAAGCACCTCCAGGCATTCTCCGTCAACACGCGCGTGCTCGACCATCAGCACGGCATCGGCGCCGCGCGGCAGCATCCCACCTGTGGCAATGGGACTGGCCGTGCCCGGCTCGACAACCAGGCGCGGGACGGCTCCCGTGGGAATCTCTTCACCGCCCACTCGCAAGCGTCGCGGTGATTCCTCGGATGCTCCATAGGTGTCGTCGGCGCGAAGCGCATAACCGTCCATGTTGGACCGGTCAAACGACGGCACATCGACTTCGGCCGCCAGGTCCGCCGCCAGCACCCGCCCCAGCGCGGCAGCCAAGTGTACCGTTTCGGCGCCCAGCGGCATGGGGCGAATGGCCTGCCACCACAGGCGTTCCGCCGTGTCGCGGTCCACGACATCAAGGAACTGCTCCTGCTCTTGGGCCATCGTCGTCTTCTGGCCTCTCGTCACAGGTACGTTGCCAACAGATAGGACATACCATTGTACCGCCGATCCGGAGGCGAACTGGCCGCTGCCGCAGGCTAGCTCATGGATCGCAATTTGACAACCATTTCGTCAATTATCCCCCCATCTTGCAGAATTTGCGATGGGCGGGTCACTTCCTGGCCACACGGCGTAGTTTAAATAGACATTCTGCTACTCAAGGTGAAAAAAAGACACTCCTTGGTGATCTCCATCACAACCGGACGCAAGTCCTTGGCAAAGAAGAAATTGGGTGAGCCAACTAGAGGGCGCTCAACCTGGCTCGTTCTCCCCCCTGAAGCGGAGTTCAAGCATGCATTACTCGTGTGCGATTCACCAACCGTCCGCCAGCCGATCCGAGCTTCTGATATTTTCCATCCTGGCTATTGCCCTGCTGGTCGAGACGCGGGGGTTGGTGGACGATCTATCCATGGCTGAGGCAAGAGCTTCAGTCAGAGTCCAGATGAGCACGATGATGCTTGGCGGGCGCCTGCAGCCTGGGCTTTACGATCAATGGCCAACGCGTTCAGTAAGCGAACCGATCGAAATAGGATCCGACCCAAACTCCGTCATATCCAACGATCGAGATCGTGGTTCGACTGCCCAAACGGATGAGCTGCCTCTCCACGAGCGGCGCAGGCGGACCAATTGCAGGTCTGTCGCTCTGCTGCCATTCCCCAAGCGGTACGTGAGAAATCGATTGCTTTCCCGCCCTCAGTCCAGTGGCCAATCCTCACTGGAGAATATCAAGACGCCATGATGGAGAAGTCCGCCTCCCTGCGACGATTTGCTCACAAATCGTAGAGCCAGACCGTCACGGTCGCGCCTGCGGGGTAACCTTCGAGATCGGTCGGGACCAGGACGAAACCATCGGCGCGGGTGGTGCTGGAGAGGATCGATGCCCCGCCGATCGCCATCGGCTCTACCTTTTCGCCGACGACTCGTACCCGAACGTAATCGAGACGCCCCAGCGACGACGCCAGCTTCCTGGCGAGAGAACGTTCAATCGCGCGATAGGGCCAGTCGACGGAACGTCCACCCAGCTTGCGGATGATTCGACCGGCGAAGAGATCGTAGGCGCAAAGGCAACTGACGGGGTGCCCGGGCAGGAGCACGACCGGAACGCCTCGAGCGAACCCCAGGCCCGTGGGGCTCGCGGGGCGAAGAGCCACGCCGTGAACATCGAGCGTCCCCAAACTGGCCACGACACCCGGTGCATGGTCTTCAGGACCGGTCGAGCTTCCCCCTGAGATCAAGACGGCGTCCGCACTGCCAGCGGCGTTCGCGAGTGCTTCCTCGAGGCGTTCGCGGTCGTCGGCCATGGGCCCGAGAACGCGAGGCAGGCCGCCGTCACGCCTGACGAGTGCCTGAACCATCACCGAGTTCATGTCGGCAATCTGGTCACCGCGCGCTGGGGTTCCCGCCGGCAGCAGCTCGTCTCCCGTGACGAGAATGGTCACCTCCGGCCGGCGGATGACGGCAACGACAGACATGCCCAGGGCACTGAGCGCACCCAGGTCCTGGGGTCGAAGAATGCGTCGCTGCTCCAGCACCAAGGCGCCGACCTCGATGTCCTCGCCGCGACGGCTGACGTGGCGGCCGGGCGGAGTCGCCTCGACCACCCGGACGAGATCGCCCTGGACCTTGCAAATCTCGACCGGAACGACCGTATCGGCAGACGCGGGTAGCGGGGCTCCGGTGGCGATCTCGACGGCTTCGCCGGGACCGACGTTGCCGCCGAACCGCCGGCCGGGTCGAGATTGGCCGATGACGCGGAAGAGAGCTGGCGTGTACGCATCGGCGCCAAAGGTCTCCTCGCCCCGGAGCGCAAAACCGTCCATCGCCGCCCGGTCAAACGGCGGAACGGGTTCCGCGGCCCGGATCCCGGCCGCAAGCACGCGACCCGCCGCGTCCCCGAGGCTCAGGTCCTGCGGCCCCAGCGTCTCGACCCGCCGGTCGATCCATGCGACAACCTCATCAACCGGCGACCGCGCGCGGAAGCCTCGCCGGCGCGGGTCCGGGAGTGAAAGATTTTCAGGCATCGATTCCTCGGTCATGGCTGGTCGCCGTGGCTCACTCCGACTATTCAAACGGCTCGTCGATTGATTCTAACCGAACGCACAGTGGAAACGTGCTGCTTG
>JAFAHT010000172.1 GCA_019237095.1 Planctomycetaceae bacterium | reverse complement strand
ATCGTGCAGGGAGAAGAAAACGCTGTGAGCCAGCATGACAGGCCTCGTCAAAATCGAGAGAAACTCAATTTCCGATCACTTCACGGATCGTTTCGTGGTTCACCGGCCGGATCACGCCCTTCTCGGTGATGATGCCGGCGATGAGCTCGGCCGGGGTGACATCGAAGGCGGGGTTGTACACGTCGACGCCGGACGGGGCCGTCTGGCGGCCGAAGCCGTGGGTCACCTCGTGCGACTCGCGCTGCTCGATCGGGATGGCCGCGCCGTCGGGGATTGCCAGGTCAAATGTGCTCGAGGGCGCCGCCACGTAGAAGGGGATGCCGTGTGCCCGGGCCAGGACGGCGACACCGTAGGTGCCGATCTTGTTGGCGGTGTCGCCGTTGGCCGCGATCCGGTCCGCCCCCACGACCACCTTCTGGACCTTGCCTTCCTTCATGACCTGCGCGGCCATGTTGTCGCAGATCAAGGTCACGGGCACGCCGCGGCGCTGGAGTTCCCAGGCGGTCAATCGCGCCCCTTGCAGCAATGGCCGCGTCTCGTCGGCGTAGACCCGGACGTGCTTGCCCTGCTCGTGCGCCGAGAAGATCACCGCCAGGGCCGTACCGTAATCCGAGGTGGCCAGGCCTCCGGCGTTGCAGTGGGTCAGAATTCCTTCTCCTGGTACAACAAGCTCCGCGCCATGGCGGCCGATCGCCCGGCACATGGCCCGGTCCTCATCGGCGATGGCGTGGGCCTCGGTCAGCAGCCGGTCGAGCAGCGCGGATCCGTTGCCGGAGCTGACCCCGGCCCCGGCCGCGGCTGCGGTGGCATCCATCCGGTCGAGTGCCCAGAACAGGTTCACGGCGGTCGGCCGGCTGGTGCGCAGGTACGCTGTGGCCTCGCCCAGCGCGCGGCGCACGGTCGCCGCGTCGGCCAGCCCCTGCGACCGCGCGCCGATGACCGCCCCGTAGCCGGCCGCAACGCCAATGGCCGGCGCGCCGCGAACCCGAAGCAGCTTGATGGCCTCCCACACGGTCGGCGCGTCATGACAGTCGATCTCGAGGAATTCGGTCGGCAGCCGGGTCTGATCGATGAGGCGCAGAGACCCCCGCGCCGCGTCGCCGACCCACGCCACCGTCTGAAACGCCTCGATTTCCTCGGTCCCGGACATTCGCTTGACTTGCCTCCCTCGGGATCATCAATGGCTCGTCTACGCACCCACCCGATTTCTTATTCCTCTTCCTCTTCCTCATCTTCGTCGTCTTCCTCGTCTTCCTCGGGATCGACCCAAGTGTAAAACTCGGAGAAGACATCCCAGATGTTGCGTAGGGCCGATCGAAGGTCGCCCGATTTCAAGGGCCCGTGCTCCCCGGTGTAGCCGGCGACCTCGGTGGCAATTCTCAGCAACTCGAGGTTCTGCCGTCTCATTTCCAGGAAGATCTGGCTCTGGGTATCGATTTCGAGTGCCTCTTCAAGAGCCTCCTCGACCTCGTGTTCGTGCGGGTGCGAATGATCTTGGTCGTGTTCATGAGTATTGCCGTGTTCGTCGTGACCCATCGCGTGATTCTCCCCGGGTAGGATTCTCATTGGAAACTGGTTTCAAGGGTTGCGGCCGAGGTGTGCAGACGGGCGTCCAGCGGGCTGTAAGGCAGGCCGAAGGTCGCGGCGACCGCCCGGTTGGTGACGCGCCCCCGATCGATGTTCACCCCCTCTGCGACTCCGGGATTGGTTGCGGCCAGAGCCTTCCAACCATTCTTGACAAGTTGCAGGACATAGGGAAGGGTAACGTTGCAAAGCGCATAGGTGCTCGTCCGGCCCACGGCGCCGGGCATGTTGGTCACGCAATAGTGAACCACTCCATCCACCACATACGTGGGTTGCAGGTGGGTGGTGGGCCGGCTGGTCTCGATACACCCGCCCTGGTCGATGGCCACATCGACGATCACCGTGCCGGTCTTCATCAGCCCGAGGTCCTGGCGCCGGATCAGGTGAGGCGCCCGGGCGCCGGTGATCAGCACGGCCCCGATCACGAGGTCGGCCCGCTCGATCGACTCCCGAATCGTGTGCCGATCAGAATAAAGCGTGGTCACGTTGGGCGGCATGATGTCGTCGAGGTAGCGGAGCCGGTCGAGGTTCACGTCCAGAATTCGCACGTTCGCTCCCAGCCCGGCGGCAACTTTCGCCGCGTTCGAGCCGACCACGCCGCCACCGAGAATGGCAACTTCGGCCGGCGCGACTCCCGGAACTCCGGCCAGAAGAATCCCCCGGCCTTCCTGAGGCCGCTCAAGGAACCTGGCCCCCTCCTGGATGCTCATCCGGCCCGCGACCTCGCTCATCGGTGTCAAGAGCGGCAGACTTCCACGGGGATCACGGAGCGTTTCGTACGCGATCGCCGTGATCCCACTGTCGATGATCGCACGCGTGAGCGTCTCGTCAGCCGCGAAGTGAAAGTAGGTGAAGACGACCTGGTCGGGACGGAGCAAGGACCACTCGGAGCTCTGGGGTTCCTTGACCTTGACGATCATGTCGGCCCCGGCCCAGATTTCCCCGGCACTCGCGACGATTGTCGCACCGGCCGAAGCATACTGGGCGTCGACGATGCCGCTGCCCTGCCCCGCGCCGGCTTCGATCAACACCTGATGGCCCGCGCTTGTCAGTTCCTCGGCGCCGACCGGCAGCATGGCTACCCGGTATTCTTCGGCCTTGATCTCCTTGGGCACCCCAACGATCATCAGCTCGACTCCCCTCAACGGCCCTGGCCAGACTCTGCCGGCTCCACGGTCGAGGCATGCATGTCCCGGCCATGGTCGCTCGCCACAAACATTCGATCAGACCTGGGCTCATGAATCAAGGGAGCGAGACCGAGACTGGCATGCTGCAAAGTTGCGGTTGACGGGTATTCTCTTTCCGATCGGATTTGTTGCGGTGGTTCGGGCAGGGTCTCCCTCCTGACCCGCCCGTCCTCTGCGACCGCATGTCTCCACGTGATGCGCCGACGGTCGGGAACTGGGAGACCCGGGGTCGCAGAGGACGGCGCGTCAGGACACCACTGCCCGAACCAGCTTCCCCATGAACTCCAGGGTCCTATACTGTGTTTCTGCATACTTACGTCTGCTACCGCCAGTTCACAGGCCATCGGAGAGCCGGGTACCGGCGCTGTGGCTGTGCAAGACCAGCTTTCCACCGGTACTGGACGGGTGTGTGGTAGAGAAAACCGGAGTTGAACTAAACCGCTTCGCGGTGGGTATAATGGTGGCTGCACGCTCACGCGTCTGGGCTTGGTGGCCGCTCCTAGCTTTTCCCAAACCGTGCCCTTGCCCAGCTATTCAATCCCCTATTAAGCAAAAGCCGTGCTCACGCGGCTCAGTTCAATGGGATTGTATCCGGCAGGCCGGCATCGGTCTGGGGGAAGGCCATCGCGCGCGTCGGCCCGCCGGATACAACCTTCTTCATTTTCTCTACCAGTCGCGGCCCAAACTTTTCAGGCCATTGATACCCAGCTCGGCGCGCGGCGTCGACGGCGGACCCCGACGATTTACCGAGCCCAAGGACGGGGCTGACCCCAGGAGAGGAGAAAGCCTGAACCCAGGAGACCTGCGGCCGTTGTCGTCAGCGGGGCAGGGGCCATCAAGCGGTCAGAGCCCTTTTCCGGCAGAATTCTTCCGCGTCCTGCCGGTCCTTGTAGAACACGGCGTGACCGCAGGCCGCCCGGCCATCCTTCTCCAGCTCGAGCCGATTGAGCCAAAGGCCGTCCTCGATCCCCACGCGGACCTCGGTGAGACGAACGACCTGGTGGCTCTGGATCGACCAGGAATCTTGGACCGGGTCGTGGATGACGGAATAGACGCTGGTCATGGTTGGTTCTCCAGGGAAAAAAGATTGCCCCAAGCAGTATAACCAATCGGGGCGGGGCCGTCAGGGTGCGAACTTGAGCATGCACTGGTTTTCCCAGCGGGCCCGTTCCTCGAGGTCGAGAAGCTTGGGGGGGACGGAAACGGGCACGCAGCTAGTCTTGACAGCGGTCGCGACTCTCTGGTGAGTTTTCCTGCCCATGCCAAGAGCAGCGCGAAAAGCACCGGGCGGGCAGGTGTACCATGTCTTGAACCGATCGGTCGGCAGGATGCACTTCTTTGAGCCGAGAAACTAGCTGCGTTCCTGTTTAATCCCTCCGCCATCAGCCGTCAAGATCCGAGAGCAGCTCATTGATCTCACGGTCCAGGAACCGAAACTCCTGCAGACCGGGGTTGGAAGAGGAGCCGGAGTGCGCCGCGGGATGATCCTCCAACTCCTGCTCGTCGAACTCTCCGTGGTCGCCATTGGCCGCGCCGCGAGCGCCGGGCTCAGTCTGCTTGCGAGCGCGCAGATAGAGCTTGATTGGAATGTCGTGGAACGGCAGCTTTTCCCGAAACACATTCAGCAGGTACCGCTGGTAGGTCGGGTCGAACAGTCGGGTGCTGTTGACGAACAGGACAATGGTCGGGGGATTGGTGCCGACTTGGGTGGCATAGTAGACCCGGGGAGTCCGGTTCTCGGACATGGCAGGGGGATGGGCCTCGATGGCCTCCCGAAGCACGCGATTCAATGCGCCGGTGCCGACCCGCCGGTTCGCTTGCTTGTAGAGCGACTGGCCGAGATTCAACAATGCCTTGACGTTCTTGCCGGTCTGGGCCGTGATGAAGGCCAGCGGCATGTAGCTCATGTTGCGGAATGCATGCTGCACGACGTGGGCGAATCGTGTCATGTTGCCCTGAGACGGGTCGTTCGGGTCGGTCAGCATGAGGTCCCACTTGTTGATCGTGAAGATACAGGGCTTGTATTCCTTGGCGACGTAATCGGCCAGTTGCTTGTCCAGCCGGGTGATGCCCTGAGTGGGGTCGATCAGCATCAGAACCACATCGGCCCGGCGGATCGACCGCTCGGCGCGGTGAATCGAATAAAAATCGAGGCTGTCACGAATCTTGGCCTTGCGCTTGACCCCGGCGGTATCGATGGCGAGAAAAGGAAGCCCGTCGAGTTCGAAATGGACGTCGACCGAGTCGCGCGTGGTTCCTGGCCGCTCCGAGACGATCATCCGCTCGGCGTGGGCCAAGGTGTTGATGAATGTCGACTTGCCCGTGTTGGGCCGGCCCACCACGGCGATCTTCATGACCGCCTCGGCCGGCTTTGCATCCTTGCCGCTGGGCAGCATCTCCTCGATCATCTTGAGCAAAGCCTTGCGATTACGGTTCTGCTGGCTCGAGACCGGAATCGGCTTGCCGCGACCGAGTTTGTAAAATTCTCCGCCCCGCTGATCGATCTCGGGGTAATCGGCCTTGTTCATGACCAGGATGACCGGCGTCTTGAGATACCGCAGCCGCTGGGCAACTTCCTCGTCGAGTGGCATCAGCTCTTCGCGGATGTCTACCACGAAGAGGATCAGGCTGGCCTCGTTCAATGCCGTATCGATCTGCCGGTCCACGTCCTCGCTCAGATCGTCCCGGTCGACCATGCCGATGCCGCCGGTGTCGATCAGCTCGAAGAACCGCGGATTCTCGTCGTCGCCGAGCTGGACGAGTGCACCCACCCGGTCACGGGTGACGCCCGCCATGTCATCAACGATCGCGATCCTTCGCCCCGCCAACCAGTTCAGAAGCGAAGACTTGCCGACATTGGGTCGACCCACGATCACGACCTTGGGCAAAGCCATGCCTCTCACCTCACTGGAAGAATCGTCGGGTGGCGCCCCGTCGGCAAGCGGGGAAAAATGGTGGGTGACCAAGCCAAAAGACCTGGAGACGAGACGCCCCCCGGGATAAAACGGAAGCCGCTCGTGCCGGATGTCCAGAAAACTTGTCTTATTATACATCAACGAACGTGGTTTGGGCAGACCGAGGCAGAGCGCAACACCCTGTAGTTCGCTGGATTAGAATGACTCATGGCACCATGTCCAAGGGATTGAAGGCGACATTGCATGGAACGAAGTGACCAGGGTCGAGACATCAACGTACTGGACGGAGTCGCCCTGGTGATGGGTTCGGCGATCGCCTCGGTCCACATGCTCCGGGTCATCCGCAGCGGGCTCTCGCCGGCAGGCTGGATCATGATCTGGCTCACGTTCTCGTGCGTGGCCCTGACTGCGGCCGGTCCCTTTATCTTCCTGGCCAGGCGCTATTTGCGCCGGCTTCCCGGATATCCCAAGGTCGGCGACTGGCTGTGGACGCTTCTCGGCGTGCCTTGGGTGATCACGGCCATCATCGAGTCCGTCGCGCCAGGCGAGGAGCCATGCCATAGCCCTCCATTCGCCACGACTTTGACCATCAGCCTGGCGCTCTCGTGCCTGATCGTCTTGGTGGTGGCCTGGGGCACCTGGGTCATGGTTCCTCCAGAACAAGCGGCGCGGATCGAGGGGGCCCCGTGGACCAATCGGGTCGGCCTGATCCTAGCAATCGCCTGGCCGATTCAGTGCGGGCTGGGCATGGTCGTCCTGAGTTGACGCAGCCCGCGGATCGACGGGTCCATCGTACAATCGGTCTGCCACGCAGTCCTGGATGCGAGAGGTGGTGTCTTCCCGTCAAGTACCCCATAGCTAAAAGCTAGGGGCTTGTAAGCACTCTCGTCCGGGTTTCGGTTCCGGAGTCAACGAGCCCTACCATTAGGTGCCTTGACACAGCACCGTGCCCTGACCTTACGGCCGAGCGTGTAAGTGGTAAACTCAACGGTGGGCATTTTACGAGCTACACCGGTTTTGTAGCTCAACCAGATACGCTCAATTGGGAAAGAGCGGCCAGGATTGCCTTTATCAACTGAGTCTCCTGACCATCGACGATTGTGCCGGGAACGGCCCGGTAAGCAAGATACGTTTATTCTTTTCGACATCGGAGGGCGCGACTCCTCCCGATCCCTGAAGGGACGGGTTTCCGCCGCGAACGAATCTGATGAGCGAGAGTCAACCGGGCAAGCCTCAGTTCCGGATTCAACTCATCGATGTGGCTGCGATGGTCGTCGGTTATGGCCTCGCGGCGGTCCTGTTCCGTGCTTTCTGGCCTCTGGGCAGCGTCTCGCCGGCTCTGGGCCTGTTCGCCGTCGGGTTTTACGTGTGGCTTGGTCTGGCGATGAGCGGGCCACTGATCCTGCTGCGACACAGGCACGCACGCCCCGTGGACTTGGGCAGCGAACACTCTGCCCAGCCCGCCACTTCGATCGCGCGCACCTGGGCCGAGATGGCCTGGCTGCTGATCGGGGTTTACTGGATCGTCATGGGTGTCTTCATTCTCCCGATCCGGCTGCATAGCTTCAGGTTCAGTGATACGATCCTGTTTGGTCTGGTGCCGCTGGCGGCTGGACTGGTCTTGCGCTTGTTCGGGCCACGCATCCGCCCGCAAGGTCGCGACTCCGTTTCCTGGACCCATCAAGTGGCCGTGGGCTTGCTGGTCACGTGGCCGCTCGCCTGGGTCTGCCTGATCGTGGTGGCAGAGGCGATGCTTTGACTGGCCGGTGGTCAGTTGCGAGTGAAGCGGGCGAACGTCTGGGACGCAAGAAAAAAGTGGCTCAGGCCGCGTTCGACGTATTGTTTGACGCATTGAACGTCATGCCGAGGAGAACGACGCGCAGTGCCTCACGTTCTTCGGCTGTGATACGTCCCGCGTGCATCAGCTCATCGATATCCTCAAGGCACTGCTCGATGGCCTCATCGATGCCCGGATAATACGCGTGGCGGGCGATTCTCTCGACGGACTTGATCAGACGCTCAAAGTAGTTGGAGCTGATCATCGGGGTTTCCTCGTCCTTGAGAAAAGGCTGCTCATCCCGTGTATTCCGGATGCTATAAGTTTTTCAAGACACGTCAAGCCCCCTTCCTCCACTTTATCAATGATAGCGTGCAATCTTACTAGACTTGCCGGGGGCGGGTCATGGTCGCGGTGCCAGATACTTCTGGGTGCGGAAAGCCTATCAACGATTGAATGTTCTCTTGCTCAATCGCCAGAAAACGGGGATAATCCACGAACTGCCTTCGAGGCGGATCGACAGTCTCAGCGAAGAAGCCCCGAGTAACCGACATCTCCCGTGCCGTCGCGAGATCAAGGCGCCATCAACATCAAAAGCCGCACGGTACAGGTCAATCACCTGCGCACTCACTATCTTTCGGCAGGCCCGGGCCAAGACATCACGCTGGTCTTGCTCCATGGTGGGGGAGAAAGCGCCTGGGCGTGGCGCTGGGTCATGCCCCGACTGGCGGAGCGATTCCGTGTCCTGGCTCCCGACTTGCCGGGTTCGGGGAAATCGGACCTGGTGGCAGGAAAATACGTGGCGGGATGGTACGGATCGTTCGTGGCCGACTTCCTGGACGCGGTCCAGATTCAGCGCGCAGTGGTCATCGGGCATTCGCTGGGGGGACTGGCCGCCCTTCAGATGGCACTGAACGACCATGGTGAGCGAGTGCGTGGCTTGGTCTTGGTCTCCAGCGCGGGGCTCGGACGGGAGTTGAACCCGGCCTTGACGCTGATGGCGCTCCCCGGTCTTGGTGAGTGGTCTACTCTCTGGGCGCTCACGCCACCTGGCCTGCTTCAGCGCGTGGGATGGCGGGCCAACGGATGCTTCGCCCATCCGGCACAGGTTCCGGCGGAGTGGTATCTGGATCAGTTCTGGCTCGGCATGCGTCCCGGGCTGCTCGGGGACCAGCTCGCAGTATTCCGGTCCTTGATCGATCACCAGGGGCAGAGTGAGATTGTGCTCGACCGGCTATCGGATTTACCCGCGCCTACCTTGATTGTGTGGGGAAACTCCGATCAGATCATTCCGGTTGCCCACGCGCAGGAGGCTGAGCGCCGGGTGCGCGATGGCCGGCTTGCCATCATCCCCGACTGCGGGCACATGCCGCACGTCGAGCGCCCCGGCTTGTTCCTGGAAGCGCTCGATCCATTCCTGGCCAAGCTGGCATCTGCGTCTGGATCGCCGTCGTGACGGGCCGCCTGACCCGCGGTCTCTAGCCTCTGGCCGCCTCGTCTTTCTTGGCCTCGTCGGGAGGAATCCAATCCGGTTTCAGCCCGGCCTGCTGGCGGAGCCAGCCCATCCACTGCTCGTCCTGTTGCCTGGAAGCCTGCTCACGGGCCATGCTCTTGTAACGATACTCGTCGCCGTTGGATGCATAGAGCGCGCTGAAACTTGCCGGCTCACGTCGGTCCAGGGTCATGATGTAGTAGACGGTCCTGGGCTGATTGGGCGCCACGTCCACCGACCCCGCCTGGAGACCAAAGTAGGCGTCGCGGAACGCTTCCCCAGCTTGCGGCACGCCGGGAATGGGGGTCTCAACGACGGGGCTGGGCTCGAACATTGATGACGGCATGAAGCTCGTCTGAGATCGCGTGATGGGAGGAATGCTCTCCACGCGAAAACCGTCGATCTTGGAGTCCTTGGGGGTTGCCCCCTTGGCCTTGATCTGGCTGGCCAGCTCGCCGGCCGCCTTCTCCGCAAGCGGGCGGGCTTGGGCCATCTTCCAGGCGACGATGACCTCGGAGCGAACCTGTTCCAAAGTGGGAACATGCGGCGGCTCGTCCTTGACCTTGCGCACCAGGAAGCGAGTGCCCAAGACGTCGGTCAACTCGATCGGCTCATACAGTCCGGTCTTGGGGTCGAACATCTCGTCGACGAACTTGCGGCCGCCGCTCAGCGGCGTCAGGCCGACTTCGGCAGTGGAAATCTGTCCGAGCCGCTCGACGTCCTGGCGAGAGAGCAAGGGGGTTTTCTCGTAATTAAGACCCTCGCGATCGGCAATCGGCTTGAGATCCTGCGGCGTGGGCAGGACCACGCTGGAGGCGTTGCCCTGTTTCTTGGCTTCTTCCTGCTCATCGAGCGCGGCTAAGTACTTGTCGGCAAACGGGATCATCTCGGCTTCCTTGATCCGCGTGAACTTGTCGAGGATCTCGGACTGGGCTTTCTCCTCCGCGAGTCTCGGAGCCAGCGTGTCGCGTACCTCGGAGAACGCCTGAATGATAGGTGGCGTGAGGTCGGGCTGGCCGGCGAATAGATCCGTGGGCAGTTCCGAAGGAACCTGGAACTCTGGTTTGTGGTTCTCGTAGTAAGACCGAAGCTCAGCCTCCGTGACCTTATCGCGCAGGCCTCTGGCCAGGGCGTTGCCGTCGAGCGACAGGATCTCGAGCTGGACCCGCCGTGGGATCTTGAACCCGGGCGTCTCGCTAGCGGGGTCTGGGAGCACGTCCTTGTATTTGTCGTAGAGCGCCTGAACCTCGCTGGCCGCCGGCTCGGAGACCTTGGAGAGAAACGAATCGACGGGCATTTCGACGATCTTGGCCCCGACCCGCTCATTCTGGTCGCGGTACGAGCGGTAGACGTCGTAAGGCGTCACGACCGGGTAACCCAGAAGCAGGCGAACCTTGCGTAAACGGACCTGGTTGGCGATGTCGGCGAGCAGGTGCTCCTCGCTGACCTCGTTGCTGAACCGGCTGAAGAGGATGTTGAACAGCTCCCCGTTCATCCGGCCGCCGGTAATCTGCCTCAACCATTCCCGCCCGATCTCGGCAGTGGCGGGAATGTTCAACTGGTCGGCCTCGTGCTGAAGGATCATGGCGTCAACCAGATCCCGCTGCTTGAGTCCGCCAAAGACCTCTCGGGACGGGAACTGGCTCAGGCCGGAAACAAAAAGATTCGCCCGGGTTCGCTGCCGGGCCATCTCATTGAGCTGGCTCTGGTAGACGGACTTGCCGTAGAGCTCTGCGACCTTCTGGTCGCGACCGCCAGGATTCGAGTTGAGCAGCCTGGGCAAGCTGTCGGAGACGACAAATCCGAACATCGCCATGATGGCAAAAATCGCTAACAGCTTGCGCTGATGGCGGCGAAAGACTTCAAACGGCATGGGGTTCCTCGGTGGTGGCAAAACAGGCCGTCGGGGTAGTGGCTACATGCACCCCCCTCTTGACACGCCCCGATACGCTAGCTATGTCGCTATTGGGAAAGGACGCGGGGTCTGATCATGGGCGGCCCGAACGTAATCGTACCAGGATTCCTTCCCACGGCAACCTCAATCACCCCAGGGCCCCGCGTTCGTGCAGGTCGAGAAGGATCGACCGAAACAGTGGAATTGGAAGAGGATAGGTAGGAAGATACCGTGGCAAGAAAGTCCGCAGCAACGACGACGAGTGGAAACGGAAGCCCCGCGAAACCCGCTCCGCGCAAGCGTGCGGCGACCGGATCGACGTCCCGCTCGCCCAAGAGCCCGCGTCCCAAGGCCGGGGCAGGCGAGGTGCCTGCACGCGGCAGCGGAGGCCACTCCCTGGTCATCGTCGAAAGTCCCAAGAAGGCCAGGTCGATCAACAAGTTCCTGGGCCCCAAATACGTCGTCAAGGCGAGCATGGGTCACGTTCGCGATCTTCCCAAGCGAAAGCTCGGCGTGGATGTGGCGCATGGTTACTCGCCCTCCTATGAAATCGTTCCGGCCAAGAAAGACACCGTGGGCGATCTGAAGCGCGAGGCCGCTCGGGCCGACATCGTCTACCTGGCGACCGACCCCGACCGCGAGGGCGAGGCGATCGCCTGGCACTTGCAGCAGGCCCTCAACCTTTCCGACGATCGGGTACGCCGCGTCACCTTTCATGAAATCACCGAACGCGCCGTCAAGGACGCCTTTGGCCATGTTGGGCCGGTCAACATGGATATGGTCAACGCCCAGCAAGCTCGCCGGTTCCTCGACCGATTCGTAGGCTATCAGCTCAGCCCCCTGCTCTGGAGCAAGGTGGCGCGCAACCTCAGCGCCGGCCGCGTCCAGTCGGTGGCCGTCCGCTTGATCGTGGACCGCGAACGCGAGATCCGCGCCTTCGTCACCGAAGAGTTCTGGAAGATCACCGCGACGGTCAGCCCGACCGGGGCCAAGGCCGACTCCGACAGGTTTCAGGCCGCGCTGGCCGAATACCACGGCGCCAAGTTTGCGGCCAGTGCCGAGGCCGACGCCCGCAAGATCCGCGACGAGCTGGCCTCGGCCATTTATGTCGTCTCGCGAGTCGATGAGGCCGACAAGCCCGTCAAGGCTGATCCCCCGTTCAAGACCAGCACGCTGCAGCAGCAGGCGGCGATCCGCATGCGGTTTGCCAGCAAGCGGACCATGAAGGTCGCGCAGGAGCTGTACGAGGGCATCGACGTGGACGGCTCCGGTCCGGTCGGACTGATCACCTACATGCGAACCGACAGCCTCAGCGTCTCGCAAGAAGCGATGCAATCGGTGCGCGACCTGATCGCGACCCAGTACGGAGAAAAGTACCTGCCGTCCAAGCCGATCCGCTATGCCGCCGGCAAGAACGCGCAGGAGGCTCACGAGGCCATCCGGCCCACCGACCTGAAGCTGACGCCCGAGACGATCAAGAGCCAGCTCAGCCACGACCAGTTCCGGCTCTACCAGTTGATCTACTCACGATTCGTCGCCAGCCAGATGGCGCCCGCCGTCTTCACCGTGACCGACGTGGGCATCACCGCCGGTCCGGGGTTGTTCAAGGCCCAGGGCAAGGTGCTCAAGTTCGACGGCCACCGCAGGGTCTGGCCGCCTGGCGGAAAAATCGAGGACGAACTCTTGCCGGCGCTCGCCGTGGGTCAGACACTCGATCTGCACGCGCTCGACGCCACCCAGCACTTTACCCAGCCGCCGCCCCGGTACAGCGAGGCGACCCTGATCAAGGCCCTGGAGAAGGAGAATATCGGCCGGCCGAGCACCTATGCCCCGATCATCCAGACGATCCAGGACCGGCTCTACGTCGAACAGAAGGAACGACGCTTCTTCGCCACCGACTTGGGCATGGCGGTCACCGACTTGCTGGTCAAACATTTCCCCAAGATCCTCGACCTGAAGTTCACTGCCCACATGGAAGACGAGCTCGACGACATCGCGACCGCCAAGGAAGACATGGTCAAGGTGCTCGACGAGTTCTACTATCCGTTCCAGGACGCCCTCAAGACGGCGCAGGCCCAGATGGAGCGGGTACTGATTCCCACGAGCGAGATCTGCCACCTCTGCGGTGCGCCGATGGTGCTGAAGTTCGGCAGGACCGGCCAGTTCCTGGGCTGCTCGAAGTATCCCGATTGCAAGGCGACCCGGCCGCTGGGAGGACAGCCGCGGGCCGAGGCCGTCGCCAGCGAGCACGCCTGCCCCAAGTGCGACAAGCCGCTCTTCATCCGCGAGAACAAGCGGGGCGAGAAATTCCTGTCGTGCTCCGGGTATCCCGATTGCACGGAATCGTTCGACATCGACGCGCAGGGCAATCCCGTGCCGTCCCGGGTCGAGACCGAGCACGTCTGCGAGAAATGCGGCAAGCCGATGGCCCTGCGCCAGGGTCGGCGCGGGCCGTTCCTGGGCTGCACCGGCTATCCCAAGTGCCGCAACGTCCTGCCGGTGGACAACGAGGGCAAGCCGGTGCAGACGGTCAAGATCGATGTGAAGTGCGAGAAGTGCGGCAAGCCGATGGCCGTGCGCCAGGGCCGCCGTGGGCCGTTCCTCGGCTGCACTGGTTATCCCAAGTGCCGCGGCACGGCGCCCGTCCCGGACGAGCTCAAGGAACAGCTTGCCGAGCTGGCCGCCGCCGCCCCCGCATCCCCGGCTGCCGACATGAAGGCTATCGAAGTCGGGGAAACCTGTGATGATTGCGGCAGCACCATGGTCGTCCGCCGCGGCCGTCGCGGCTACTTCCTCGGCTGCTCCAAGTACCCCAAGTGCAAGGGAACCAAGGAGCCCAGCGAGGCCACACAGGAAAAAATCACCGCCGTCATGGGCGCCTGAGGATGCCCGGGCCAGATCTGTCCGGATCCCGAGCGGGCCGGCAGGTTGGGCCCGTTTCACTGACCCTCCTCTCCCGACCGGCTCAACCCTCCTCAGCAGGTGGGGCCGTCGATGGGGGGGGCTTCTGAGCCAGGGCGATCGCGTACGCCGTGGCGTAAGTCCGGCAGTGGGAGATGGAGATCAGGATGTCGGCGATCCCGCGCTCGCGAGCGACCTCCTTGGCGATGCCGCCCACCAGGACCTGCGGCTGTCCAGACTCGCCGGTCCGCACCTCGATGTCGGTCCAGGAGATGCCCCGGCTCCAGCCGGTGCCCATGGCCTTGAGAATCGCCTCTTTGGCCGCCCACCGGCCCGCGAAGTGCTCGATCGCGTGCTTTCTCGACTGGCAGTAGCGAACCTCCCGGGCCGTGTAAACCCGCCGCAGGAATAGTTCGCCGTACTGCTCGATCATCTTGCCGATCCGTGGGCATTCGACGATGTCGGTGCCGATTCCCAGGATCTCCATGCCCAGCGTCCTTCCCCGGAAAACGGGTCGCCAGCGGAGTTCGACTCCATTTCAGTCTACTGGCCACCAGGGACGTGGCCAAGCTGGGAGGCTGGCGAAGGCTCGGTGGGCGGTTTCGCGCCTTGCTGTCCAAGGCTTTCCACAATTGGCACGGTCGGTTGGCAGCCCACTGCGGGATTGGTCCGCTGCTGATCCCGCAGCCCAGTCCGAGGAAGCGGTGCGGGGGTGAAGATGCCGCCGGATCCTCACGATCAGTAAGCCCCGCGGCCGACCAGTACCACGATGAAGGTCCGGAAGAGGATCCGGACATCCCGGGCCAGGGACCAGTTCTCGACGTACTCTCGATCCAGCTTGACCATGTGAGAGTAGTCAGTATCGCTCCGCCCGCCGACCTGCCAGAGGCCGGTAAGCCCTGGCAACACCTGGAGGCGACAGGTGAATCCTTCAGGATCGAGTTCCCGAAGCTTGTCGCTGTCCCGCAACTGGAGAGGGCGAGGGCCAACCAAGCTCATCTCTCCGCGGAGGATGTTGACGAGCTGGGGAAGCTCGTCCAGACTCGATCGCCGCAAGAAACGTCCCAAAGATGTGACTCTTGGATCCTCGCGCAGCTTGAACAGCACGCCATGCTCGGACTCGTTATGCTTCTCCAGATCACCCAGGCGCTGCTCGGCATCAACGACCATCGTGCGGAACTTGAGCACGTGGAAGAGGCGTCCGTGACGGCCGTGACGCAACTGCCGGAACAAGACCGGACCGGACGAATCGAGCCGGATCAGCAGGACAATCCCCAGCATCACCGGGGCGAGTAACAGCATCCCGACCAGCGCACCGGCCAGATCCATCGAGCGCTTGAGAGCGTGGGATAGACCATCGATCGTGATCTCGGTCGACTGTAACGGGAGGACCGGCGGAAGTTGAAGCTCAGCGTTCAGAGTCGTCGTCAGGTCTTGGGATTCCGAGCCGAAGCGTATGGCGTTTGATCTCGACGGGAAGCTCATCGGTGCAGATTCTCCAGGGGGCCCTTCCGTGGACGGGCAAAGGCCTTTGGAACCTGAACTGAAACGAATCCGAGCGCGGTTAACCGCGCAACAGGGAGAGAAATCGTGTTTCCACGGGTCGAACTATCGTCATCAAGCTAGCACGATCGTTTCGGACCGTCAATCATCATTCCACACGGTGTTGATTCTGGGAATCAAGGTTAGGATTGGGGTTGCAAAAAACCGAGAAACCTGCACTTGGTTGTTGCCAAGAACGCACACACCGGGCCCTGGCCACCACCTCGGCGAGTTCCCAACGTTATGAGTGCTATTATGTTGCGACGAAGCGGCATTCAGCCGCGTTGTCGGACGCGGGTCTCGGCAGCTCGGCCCGCCCTTGTTGTAGTAGAGGCGGGCACATGCCTGGAGGTTACGGGAGAGCTGACCGAAATCAACGACATCGCCCCGATCACCACGCCTCCGCGGCCTCATCGGCCGGCTTAGCAAGGCATGAGTTGTATGCAATGACCAGAGAATCAGGCATCTGGAGGCTTCGACGCCTGATTCCCTGTAGTGAGGTCCAGAATCTCGCTGATCAGAAAGACGCCGTCGCCGCTGGCGAGCGGGTTGAAGCCGAGCTCGATCGGAAACTCGGTGCCGTCCTTGCGTTTACCGAGCATTTCGCAAGTCTTTCCCGTGCGGCGCGTGGACGCTCGCGACCGGCATTTCTCACCGCTATACTGAGAAGAGCGATAGACGTTCAGACATTCCTCGAAACCGTTACCGGTTTTCGACACCTGGTTGGTGGTTGGGAACGCCGCGGTGCAGGATGTATCGATCTCTATGGATTTACTTGACGATTTGACGCCGGCCCAACGCGAAGCGGTCACGCACGTCCAGGGACCTCTTTTGGTCCTGGCCGGTGCCGGGTCGGGCAAGACGCGGGTCATCACCCGGCGGGTCGCCCACCTGCTGCACTCGGGAATCGCGCCGGAAAGCGTTCTGGCCATTACCTTCACGAACAAGGCGGCCGGCGAGATGCGCCAGCGGATCGATGCCCTGGTGCCGAATTCCAGGGTCTGGGTGGGGACGTTCCACGGCTTTTGCGCCCGGCTGTTGCGCATTCACGCCAAGCTGGCGGGGATCGATTCCGGGTTCACGATCTATGACCAGTCCGACCGCCTCCGCGCCGTCAAGGACGTCATGGATCAGGTTGTCGGCGACGGGGCCGGCATCACCCCCGAACACGTCGAGGCGGCCATCAGCCGGGCCAAGAACGAGCTGGTCAGCCCCCAGGTGCTCCGGACCCGAGCGCGAGACGAGAAGGATTTGTTGAAAGCGCGGGTGTTCGCTGCCTACGAGGAGAAGCTGAGAACCTCGTCGGCCGTGGATTTCGACGACCTGCTCGTCCACGTGGTGTCGATTCTCAAGAACCACCCCGACGTCCGGGCCGGCCTGGACCGCCGCTACCGCTACGTCCTCGTCGATGAGTACCAGGACACGAACCTTGCTCAGTATGCCATCGTCCGAGCCCTCTCGGTGGATCATCCCAACCTTTGCGTCACGGGGGACCCCGACCAGTCGATCTATGGCTGGCGAGGGGCCAACCTGGCGAATATTCTCGAGTTCGAGCGCGATTATCCCAGTTGCCGGGTCGTCAAGCTCGAGCGGAACTACCGCAGCACGAAGAATATCCTGAGCGTCGCCGATCACCTGATCAGGTTCAACCGCAACCGCAAGCCCAAGTCTCTCGTAACCGAGAACCCGCGCGGCGCACCTGTCGAGCTGACCGTCTACGCCCGCGAGACGGATGAGGCCGAGGGGATCGCGGGCAAGATCGACAGCCTGGTCCGGGAGGGCGAATTCCGATTCAGCGACATCGCGGTCTTCTGCCGGATGACCGCTCTGACGCGTCCCATCGAGCAGGCCTTTCGCTCCGCCAAGGTCCCATACCAGATCGTGGGCGGCGTCTCGTTTTATGAGCGGCAGGAAGTCAAGGACGTCCTGTCTTACCTCAACCTGATGGCCAACCCCAAGGATGATCTGGCCTTTGCCCGGATCGTCAACGTCCCGCCGCGGGGGTTGGGCAAGACGTCGCTCGATCATCTGGTTGAGGCCGCGCGACAGCGGCGCATCCCACTCCTGGCCATGGCGCGGCAGGCCGGGCAGGTCGAGGGACTCAAGGACAAGGCGGCCCGCGGCTTGCTGGAGTTCACGGGGCTGGTCGATGAGCTGGTCACGCTTTGCGACCACCCGGCCGAAGAGGTGATCCGCCAGCTCCTGGAACGCACAGGTTATCGCACCTACCTGACCGGGGAGACGCGCGACAACGGTGAGGATCGCCTGGCAAATCTGGACGAATTGATCTCGGCGGCTCGCGAGTTCGACCAGGATCATCCCGGGGCCTCGATACACGACTTCCTGGCCGAAGTCACGCTGGCGTCGCCCATCGACCGCTGGGACCAGCAAACCGGCACCGTGACATTGATGACGCTGCACGCCGCCAAGGGTCTCGAATTCCCGGTCGTCTTTGTGAACGCGCTGGAGGAGGGATTGCTCCCCCACTCACGTGCGAATGATGACAATAAGCAACTGGAAGAGGAACGGCGGCTGCTTTTCGTCGGCATCACCCGGGCCCAGCGCGAGCTGTACCTCAGCCGCTGCCGGATCCGGACGTTCCGGGGTCAGCAGCAGGCGACCTTTCCTTCCCGGTTCCTGGAGGAACTGCCCGCCGAGCCCATGGAACATCACGATCGCTCGGGCGTCGAACCGCCCCAGCGCGTCGCTGGCCCCGGCGCCGGCGGATGGCCGCGCCGGCCAGAACCGTACCCGCGGTCGCGGCCCGGCCCGCGCGAGTTTCGCCTGACGACGGCGGCCGAGCTGGCGGGGTCGACGACGGCAGGCAGAGGCGGCCCGGCAGGCGCCACAGGGCCGGTGAATCTTGACGCCCTCCGTCCCGGGATCACTGTGGTCCATCCCCAGTTCGGCATCGGACGAATCGTTTCGGTGGAAGGGGCGGGGCCAAGGCGGAAGGGGACGGTGGCCTTTGCCGTGGGCGAGCCGCGAACCTTCGTGCTGGCCCTCGCGCCGCTGCGCCCCATCGGCGGGACGGCGGGTCAGGATCCTCGGCCATCCGAAGGTGGCGGGCAGAACAACCGTTGAGCTTGACTGGAACCGGCAGGATCGAAACAGTTTTGGGACGGAGGATTGTGAACATGGCTCGCCTGGGCGTCAATATCGACCACGTCGCGACTCTCCGCCAGGCGCGAGGCGGCCAGGAGCCAGACCCGGTCTGGGCGGCCGCACTGGCCGAGCTTGGTGGTGCCGACGGCATCACCATCCATCTCCGGGAAGACCGTCGGCATATCCAGGACCGTGACCTGAGACTGCTGCGGCAGACGGTGCAGGTCCGGCTCAACCTCGAGCTGGCGGCCGATTCGGCAATCATCGATCTGGCCACGGAGCTCCGGCCCGAGCAGGTCACCCTGGTTCCCGAGCGGCGCGAGGAGCTGACCACCGAGGGAGGACTCGACGTTGTGAACCAGCGCCAGCGAATCACCGAAGCCGTCAATCGCTGCCGCCACGCCGGGCTCGAAATCGCCCTCTTCCTCGACCCCGAGCCGGCCCAGATCGAGGCAGCCCTGCATCTGAACGTGGACGCGATCGAGCTGCACACAGGGCGGTACGCCAACAGCCACGAGGGCCCGCCGCAACGCATGGAACTAGAGGCCTTGCAAGTGGCGGCCGAGGCCATCGTCACCGCTGGCGTGGAACTGCACGCAGGTCATGGACTGAACTATCGCAACGTCCTGCCGGTCGCCCGGCTGGATCGCATGGCCGAGCTCAACATCGGCCACAGCATCATCAGCCGGGCGCTCTTCGTGGGCCTGGAACGGGCTGTGCGAGAGATGAAAAATTGCATCGACGACCGGACCCCTCGAGCGTGATCGGTCGACCTGCGGGTGTGTCCTGGTCCTGGCCAGACGTTTGGTTTTTTGTTGCTTCCTTTTCGGTGCGCATGGATCTAAGATTTTTCATCTTGTTTCTCGGGGATGGGGATATGGGTAAGAAGGGTCGGATGTTCGCGGGTTGCACGGTGGCCTTGGTCACACCGTTCCGTGACGGCGCGGTGGATGAGGCCGCACTGTGGACGCTTGTGGAATGGCACGTTGCGCAGGGAACTCCTACGCTCAGCCCGGTGGGCACGACGGGTGAAGCGCCAACGCTTTCACACAACGAGCACGAGCGGGTCATCGCGCTGGTGATCGAGGCGGCCGCCGGTCGCGTCCGGGTGATGGCCGGCACGGGGTCAAACGCAACAGCCGAGGCAATCCGGCTCACGCGGTTCGCTGCCCGTGCCGGCGCCGACGGAGCCCTGCTGGTGGCCCCCTATTACAATCGGCCCAACCAGGAAGGCATGTACCGCCATTTCGCGGCCATCGGCGAGAGCGTCGATCTTCCTCTGGTTCTCTACAACATTCCAGGTCGAACCGGTCGGAACCTGGAGCCCGAGACTGTTGAACGACTGGCCAGAATCGGCCCGATCGTGGCCATCAAGGAGGCAGCGGGGTCGCTTGACCAGGTCAGCGAGCTGATCGTCCGGACCGACCTGACGGTCCTCTCGGGAGATGATAGTCTCACATTGCCGATGCTGGCCGTCGGGGCTGAAGGTGTCGTCTCGGTGGTTGGCAACCTCGTCCCCCGGGACGTCATCGCGCTCATCGACGCATTTCAGCAAGGACGTCTCGAGGAAGCCCGGCAACGTCACGCCCGCCTGTTTCCGCTTTGTAAAGTCCTGCTCGGACTCGCCCCCAATCCAATCCCGGTCAAGGCCGCCATGGCCAGTCTGGGACGCGGCAACGGAGAACTGCGTCTGCCCCTTTGTCCGCTCGACGAAAAGGCACTGGCGACCCTCCAAGGTGCACTATTTCAATATGACCTCTTGACCTCAACTCCCCAATGACGTTATGACAGTTATGTCGCAGAAACAATGACAACGATGTGTGTTCCACACAGACATCAATGTCCAATGGCAACGATGTGTGTTCCACACAGACATCAATGTCCATTGAGGTCAGCAACGACCGACGGCACGTACCAAGACACCTGGTTTCTTGGATAATAGGGTTCTGGGGTGTTTCTCGATCGTCGATGATGATGTATCCGTGCCACTTGCGTGGACCCCATTGCGTGCCGAGGCCATCCCACACTGATTGCATGCACCTGCGAGAAGTAGTCACCGTGGCGAATTGTCTCCGATCCTGCTGAAAGAAGGTTCCATGGCACGTAAAGATTCCAAGCGTCCCGATGAGGGCGATGGTCAAGAACACGAGCTTCTGCCCGAGGTCTCCGAGCAGGCGATCCGCGAGCTTGCTCAGGTGTTCAAGCTACTCAGCGACGAGACAAGGCTACGTATCCTGTTCTACCTGGCCCTCTCCGAAAACCGCGAGCTCCACGTGACGGACCTTTGCCAGAGGCTGGGCCAAAGCCAGCCAGCCGTGAGCCATCACTTGGCGCTCTTGCGCGTTTCCGGCCTGATCGAATCACGCCGCGAAGGCAAGCACAACTTCTACAGCGTACGCACCGACCACTTCGGCGACCTGCTGCTCTCCCTCTTCTCGGCCGCTGGCGAAGTGCCCCGCAACAAGAAATACAAGTTCCACGACTTCACCCTTGCCTACACGGGAGCCTGATTCGCAGGCTTGGGTACCGATCGCCCACGGCTAAACAGGAAATTGCATTTATGCCGCAAGTCCTTTGCGTAGGGCCATGATCCGCACTCCCTTGATCACCAGCTTCCCCGGGAAGCAGGCAACGAAGAAATGATCGACGCGGCGCTAAAGCGGTGCTGGACTCACGCTGTGGGAATCCAGCGCCGGAGCTCCAGGATCGCACGGCGGGCGGCTCGCATCGGGCTGCCCGTTTCTGTTTGATGGGAAGGCGGACCTTGCCTCACTCCGGCTGCCACTTGAGCACGGGCGTCTTTGCCGCCTTGACTTCATCGAGCCGGCTGACAGGTGTCGTGTGCGGGGCGTTGTGAAGGAACTCGGGGTCCTCGGTGGAGATCTGGCGGAGGGCCCGGGCGAATGCGTCGAGGGTCTCGCGGCTCTCGGTCTCGGTGGGCTCGATCATCAGAGCTTCGGGGACGATGAGGGGGAAATACACGGTGGGAGCGTGGAAATTGAAATCGATGAGCCGCTTGCCGATGTCCATGGCGCGGATGCCCCGATCCTTGGCCAGGGTTCGGGCCGAGGCCACGAACTCGTGCATGCAGCGGGTTCCGAAGGGCACCGGGTACACGTCCTTGATCAGGGTGAGCAGATAGTTGGCATTGAGCACGGCGTGCTGGGCAACGCGTTTCAGCCCCTCGGGCCCCTGGCTGCGGATGTAGCAGTAGGCCCGGAAGAGGACGCCGGTATTGCCGAAAAAGGCCCGCACACGCCCGATGGTCTTGGGCCGGTCATGGTCGAGGAAGTAGGTCCCGTCGGGGTGGCGGCCGACGAGCGGCGCGGGCAGGTAGGGCGCCAGGTGGTCGCGGACGGCGATGGGCCCTGCACCTGGGCCACCGCCGCCGTGCGGGCCGGAGAAGGTCTTGTGCGGATTGTAATGCATCAGGTCCACGCCCATGTCGCCCGGTCGAACGATTCCAAGGATCGCGTTCATGTTGGCCCCGTCGAGATAAAGCTGGGCTCCGCAGTCGTGCAGCAGCCGGGAAATCTCGCCGATTTGCGGGTCGAAGAGCCCCACCGTGTTGGGATTGGTGATCATGAACACGGCCGTCCGGTCGCTCAGCTTGGCCCGGAAGTCGGCCAGATCGACGATCCCGCAGCCGTTGCTATTGATCGTGACCGCCTCGAAGCCGGCGAGGTGCGCCGAGGCCGGGTTGGTTCCATGAGAGCTGTCGGGAACCAGGACCTGCGTCCGCTTCTCACCCCGGTCGCGAAAGTAGGCGGCGGCCACCAGCAGCGCGGTGAGCTCTCCCTGGGCGCCGGCTGCCGGCTGGAGGCTGACGGCGTGCAGGCCGGCGATCTCGGCCAGGTCATCTTGCAGCTCGTACAGGATCGCCAGCAGTCCCTGAAGCGTGTCGTCGTCCTGGTAGGGATGCTGCGCGCCGAGTCCGGGCAGGCCCGCCAGCCGCTCGTTCCGCTTGGGGTTGTACTTCATCGTGCACGAGCCGAGCGGATAGAAGTTGGCGTCGATCGCCATGTTCAGGGCCGACAGATTGGTGTAATGCCGCACCACGTCGAGCTCACTCAGCTCAGGCAGTGCAGGGCTGTCCGCCGCGCGGTGTGCTCGAGGAATGACGTCGTCGAGCGGGCGGTCGGGCACGTCGGCCGCCGGCAAGATGGCCGTCGCGCGGCCGGGCCGGCTGGACTCGAAGAGCAGGGGAGTCTGGTCGAGTTTATACATGAGGGCTCTCTTCATTGCCGTGGGCCAAGGGGTGAGATTCGATTCGTGGTCAAAAAGTCGTGGCTCGATGGTGCGTCAATTGGGAGATTCAACCTCGCCTCAGGGCCTGCTCATACGCCGCGGCCAGGCCGTCGATTTCCTCGCGAGTCCGCTTCTCGGTCACGGCGATGAGTATGGCGTCGGCCAGGCCGGGGTACCAGCGGCCCAGGGCGATGCCGCCGTGGTAGCCCAGGCGGCCTACCGCCGTGAGCACGGTTCGCGGATCCTCCGCGCAGCGGACGACGAACTCCTTGAAGAACGGTCCGGGAAAAGCCAGCGAGAGCCCGGGAACGGCCGCCAGCCGAAGGGCGGCGTAGTGGGCCTTGCGGGCCGACAGTTCGGCGGCCTGGCGCAGGCCGCCCGGCCCCATGGCCGCCAGGTAGATGCTGCTGCGGAGCGCCAAGAGGCCCTGGTTGGTGCAGATGTTCGAGGTTGCCTTCTCGCGGCGGATGTGCTGCTCGCGCGTCTGAAGCGTCAAGACCCAGCACCGCTTGCCATGGCGGTCGATCGTCTGGCCGACGATCCGTCCGGGCAGCTTGCGAAGAAAGTCTTCGCGGCAGGCCATGATGCCCAGGTAGGGCCCGCCGAAGGACATCGGGTTGCCCAGCCCTTGACCCTCGGCCACGACGATGTCGGCGCCGTATTCGCCCGGCCGGCGCAGCAAGCCAAGGCTGATCGGATCCACGCTCACAATCGCCAGAGCTCCTCGCGCGTGAATCGTCTTGACCAGGGCCTCGATGTCTTCGAGCTGGCCAAAAACGTTGGGATACTGCAGGACGACGGCGGCGGTATCGTCGGTGAGGGCGGCCGCGAGGGTCGCTGGATCGATCGTTCCCCGCGGCCCAGGGATCGTGACCAGCTTGGGCTCGAGGTGCTCCAGGGTCGTCGCCGCGATCTGCCTGTACTCAGGATGGACGGTCTCGGCGATGACGACGCGGCCGAACCGCCGGGTGACGGTCAGTGCCATGAGCAACGCCTCGCTGACGGCCGAGCCTCCGTCGTAGAGGCTGGCGTTGGAGACATCCATCCCGGTCAACTGGGTCACGAGGGTCTGATATTCAAAGCTGGCCTGAAGGGTCCCCTGACTTGCCTCAGCCTGATACGGAGTGTAAGCCGTGTAGAATTCGCCCCGTGAGGCCAGGTGATCCACGACTGCCGGGATGAAGTGATCGTAGCTGCCGGCCCCCAGGAAACAGACCCGCTGGTCGGCTCCCTGATTCCTCGCCAGCAAGCCGCTGATGTGGTTGGTCAGCTCGAGCTCGGTCAGAGCGGGACCGACGTCCAGGGCCCTCTTGAGCCGGAACTCCGGCGGCACCATATCGAAGAGTTGATCGAGCGAGTCCAATCCGATCGTCCTCAGCATGACGCGGATGTCGTCCGGGGTATTTGCAAGATACGCCATATCGTGTGTGTTCCGGAGCGGAGGAAATACACCAATCGCCGTGCGATCGGGACAGATCTCTCTTGTATTCAAAATCCAGGCGGAGCGCTTAATGGGCTTCTTCCGCCAGCTTTTTCTCATAGGCCTCGTAGTCCAAGAGCTCGCCGAATTCCGCAGCATCGTCGACGTTGAGCTTGATCAGCCACCCCAGCTCGTACGGATCATCGGCCAGAAGCTGGACGTTGTCCACGACCGCGGTGTTGACCTCCGTGACCTCGCCGCTCATGGGCGCGTAGAGGTCGCTCACGGCCTTCACGCTTTCGATTTCGCCAAAACTCTTGCCCCTCACCAACCGGGTTCCCACCGCGGGCAGCTCGATATTGATCAGGTCCGTGAGCTGATCGACGGCGAACCGCGATATTCCCACCGTCGCGGTTAAGTCTTTCAGATAGAGCCACTCGTGAGTTGGAGAGTACCGAAGCTGGGTAGGATCCATGGGGGAGTCCTTTTTCTCTCGTATGGTGAAGGTTTTCCAAGAAGGCTACCGAGAGCTACTTCTGGGAATGCGGAGAACGACGGTAAAACGGCAGCTCCACGACCCTCGCGGGCTCGCGGTGGCCGCGAACATCGAGCGTAAGAGGTGTACTGACCAGAGAGAGGGACGGTTCGACGAGAGCCATTGCCAGGCTGCTTTGCAAGGTCGGCGAGAAGGTACCGGAGGTGACCGTGCCGACCGCGCGGTCACTGTCGAGCACGGTCGTTCCCTGGCGGGCGATTCGTTTTCCTTCGAGCCGAAGTCCAACCCGCGTTTGGCCCGGGTTCCGCTTCCAGCCTCGCAGCGATTCTCGACCGATGAAATCGCCCTTGTCGAGCTTGACAGCCCAGCCCACCAAGGCGGCGAAGGGGTTGATCGCCTCGGACAGCTCGTGGCCGTACAAGGGCATGGCCGCCTCGAATCGCAGGGTGTCGCGTGCTCCCAGCCCACACGGCAGGATGCCTTGGCTCTGGCCCGAGTCGAGGATGGCGTTCCAGACGCGCTCGGCCTGATTGGCCGGGACGATCAGTTCGTAACCATCCTCGCCCGTATAGCCGGTGCGGCTGACGACGGCGTTGACGTCGCCTAGCAAACGCCCCAACGTCAGGTGGTAATACTTGACCGGCTCGAGGGGCTGATCGAAAAGCGGCTGAACCGTCGCCAGCGCCCCGGGCCCTTGCACGGCGATCATGGCCGTCTCCCGGGTGTGGTCGTGAAAGTTGCCGACGGCTCCTCGCCTGTGCTGTTCAAGCTGGGCCAGCACGGCGGGCCGGTTGGAAGCGTTACAGACCAGGTAGTAGCCGTACTGGTGGCGATAGACCAGGATGTCATCGATCAGCCCGCCCTGATCGTTGGCCATCAGGCTGTACTGAATCTGGTCGAGATTCAACTTCGCGACATGGTTGGTGGTGACCCGCTCCAGCCAGGCCAGCATTCCCGGGCCGTCGAAAGTGAGGCGGCCCATGTGGCTGATGTCAAATACCCCCACCCGCTGCCGCACGGCCTGGTGCTCGTCGACAATGGTCGAGTACTGCACGGGCATGAGCCAGCCGCCGAACTCGACGATCCGGCCGCCGTGGGACTGGTGCCAATCGAAGAGCGGTGTCTTGAGCAGGGTCGGCTCAGCCATGGTGCGGTTTCCCGGGGGTAGGGACTCGCTGGTCTCGTCTTGATCGAGTTTCTGATTTTACTGGTTAAGGCCGGGCAAAGGGAACATGACAAATGGCAAAGGGAACATGACAAATGGCAAAGCCACGGTTCCGGGGTAATAATCGCGCCTCGGGATTGCCGGTCGGGCCGGCCTCTGGGAAACCGGCGAGCTGATGCGGCGTTGATTCAAGGCCGCTCGTTCGGTGGCATGGGTCGTTTCCTCAGTTTCTCACCGACCTCTATCAGCCACTCCTCCGGCGCAATTCCATACGGCCGGAACTTCTCGAGCCGGTTCTGCTCCTCGCTGGCGAAGAGGGCGCGGTTGCGGCCGAGCTTGCTGGCGGGACGAGTTCCGGGGACACCATACACATCTCCGGGGGAGCGAAACGGGGACGCGTCCCAATACTAGCTGCGTATCTGTATCCTAGCTCCGCTGCCGCTTCTGGAGACTTGAGGGCGACACCAGGATCAGCTACCTTGACTGCTTTGCTCATCTCCATGTGACGCGGCGGGCCGGTAAGTGCGGAAGGTCGAAGCAGAAACACCCGCGGGGGATGATCTCCGGGCCGAGTATCAGCGCCGCTACCACGAGCGACGAGGGGCTCGCGAGCGCTGGAGCCGGCTCGAGCAGCACGTTGCCGATGCGCGTCTGGTCGTCTTCTCGGCGGGGCTGATGCTGGCCTTTTTCGTGCACCGAATGCACTGGCCCAGTGCTCTCTGGCTGATCGTACCGCTGGTGGTGTTCGTCGCTCTGGTTGTGGTGCACGAACCGCTGCGACGGCGGAGTGGGCGGGCTGGCCGGGCGATGGACTTTTATGGTAAGGGGCTGGCCCGGATGGAGGATCGGTGGGCCGGAACCGGAGTCAGTGGACTGGGATTTCTCGATCTGAACCATCCTTATGCCGCCGATCTCGACCTGTTCGGTGCAGGCTCGCTCTTCGAGCGGCTTTGCACTGCCCGGACCCGTGCCGGCGAGGACGCACTGGCATCCTGGCTGCTGGCGCCGGCCCTGCCGGAGACGCTTACCGAGCGGCACGAGGCCCTCACCGAGCTGCGGCCCAGGCTCGATCTGCGCGAGGACCTCGAGCTACTGGGCTCAGACGTCCGCTCGGGGATCGATCCGGAGGCCCTGGCCGCATGGGGCAAGGCCCCGCGTGTCTTTCCCGGCAGCGGGCTGAGAATTGCGGCCGCGATCCTGGCACTGTTGGGTGCGGCCGTGGTGATCGGCTGGGCCTTTTTCGAATCCGGCGTCATTCCGCTGCTGGCGACACTGGCCATCGAGATTGCCTTCGCTCTCTGGCTGGCGGAGCGGGTCCGGCGCGTGCTGGCGGCCGTGAATGAGCGGGCGCACGACTTGGTCTTGCTAGGCGACTTACTGGACCGGCTGGAACGTGAGCCATCCCAATCGGCCTTGCTCCGGCGACTCAGCGTGTCGCTCGAGACTCATGGGCGGCTCGCGTCGGTCCAGATTCGCCGCCTCGCCCGCCTGGTTCAGCTACTGGACGCGCGGAAGAATCAGTTCTTCTTCCCCGTCGCGGCGGTATTCCTCTGGAAAACCCAGCTTGCCATGGCCGTCGATGCTTGGCGTGGTGCCGAGGGGCCCGCCATTGCCGGCTGGTTGAGGGCGGTCGGGGAGTTCGAGGCCCTCTGCGCGCTGGCGGCCTATGCGGCCGAGAACCCGTCGGACCCGTTCCCGGAAATCGTCACCTCTGGCGCTCGATTCGAGGCCGAAGGCCTGGGGCACCCCTTGATCCCCGCGGCCGAGTGCGTGCGCAACGATCTGAGCCTGGGGGGTTCGGTGCGGGCTCTTGTCGTGAGCGGGTCGAACATGTCCGGCAAGAGCACGCTCCTGCGCACGGCCGGCGTGGCCGCGGTCATGGCCCTGGCTGGGGCGCCGGTGCGGGCCCTCCGGCTGCGCGTCTCGCCGCTGGCGGTGGGGGCGACCTTGCGCGTTCAGGACTCGCTCCAGGCCGGAAAATCACGTTTCTACGCCGAGATTACCCGGGTCCGCCAGCTCGTCGACCTGGCTGGTGGCCCGCTGCCGCTTTTGTTCCTCTTTGACGAACTCTTTCACGGCACCAATTCACACGATCGTCGCATCGGCGCCGAGTCGGTGCTGCGTGGGCTCCTCGACCGCGGTGCGATCGGCCTGATCACGACCCACGACCTGGCCCTGGCCAAGATCGCCGCGGGTATCGGCCCCCAGGCCGTGAACGTCCACTTCGAGGACCACTTCGAAAACGGCCAGATGCGGTTCGATTACCGAATGCGCCCGGGGGTTGTCGAGCACTCCAACGCCCTGGCGCTGATGCGGGCGGTGGGGTTGGAAGTGTAAGCACGGGGCATCGAGCTGGGATTCCTATCGCTCGAGCTCGCGCGTGAAGGCCAGTGGATCGCGTACCTCACTCTTTTTCTCCTGACGAGGATAGGACGAGAGCCGACGAGAACCGCGCAAGGCGGACAGTCTCAGCCCAGCAGGTCAGCCACGGAGAAGGACAGGTGGGGAGCTGCCTGAGGAGTCACCATCTCGCCGCGATGGTGGACCGTCAGAGAGGCGTAGCCATATCCAAACGGTTGTGTGCGGTCAGCTCCCGGATCGCGATGGATCTCGAGTTGATGATCGTTGACGTTCACGATCCAGTAATCGGCGACACCGCGCATGGCGTAGAGGCTGGCCTTGCGCCCCCGGTCGTAGATCAGGGTCGTGTCACCCACCTCGACGATCAGGAGCGCGGAGGTGGGATGAGCCGCGCGGTAGTCCGCCCTCGATCCCATGACCACAGAAACGTCCGGCTCGGGATCGGAGTAGGGACCGAAATCGATAGGAAACTGTGTCCGGACCCAAACACCGGTCCATCCGGAGTTTCGTAACAGTTCAGCGACTTGCTCGGTGAAATAACTATGGGAAGGACCTTGGGGACTGAGAACCATGATCTCTCCCTCGATGAGCTCGGCGCGCTCGCCATGGAACCAGCCAAGCTCCGCCATTCTGTAAAATTCCTCACGGGTCCAGCGGCGGGGCCTCGGGTCGAGGTCCGTTGAGGGAGTTCTTGGGGCTGTGCTGGCCAGGACCGAGCTCATCAGAATCGCTCCGATTCAACCGATCACGTCAGAAGTCCGTTGTGCCCTGCGCCAGCTCGTCTTCCCACTGGTCCAGGAGCGGCCAGTCCACGGCACAGGTGCCGAAGTCGGCCATGTGGGTGTAGGACTCGAGGCGGGCGATGGTGGCATCGAGGAGGGCGTCGTCCTTGCGAAAGATCGGGCCGTGGGAGGGTAATAGAAAGTCGACGTCGCAGGCCCGGATGCGTTTCAGGCTGACGATGAAATCGACCAGGTTGGAGCCGTGGTGAGCGTCGATGACGCCAACGCAGCCGTCACGGAAGATGTTGTCGCCGGAGAACAGCATGTTACCCATGCGGAACGCGAGCTGCCCGGCGGTATGTCCTGGCGTGCTCCAGACTTCGAGCGTCAGGTTGCCCACCTGCAGCCGATCTCCCTCGTCGATCGTTCGATCCACCTTGCAGCGGGGCATGGGAATCTGAATCCCTTGGGCGTCGATCCGGGCGTAGGTGAGGATCTCGTCGCCCTGTTCGAGAGCCTGGACGCTTCTGGGATGAGCCACGACCGGGCACTTGAGGATCTCGCGGGCGCGGGCCAGCCCCTGGGCGTGGTCCACATCGGCATGCGTGGCCACAATCAGCTTGCAAGCCGAGAGGCTGAAATCCATTTGTCGGATCAGCTCGAGAACGGCGGTCAGCTCGTCCAGGAAGCCGATGTCAATCAAGGCGTACTCGGTGCCTCCATCGATCAGGTAGACGTTCACACCCATCCGGCGGCTGGCCTGGTAGTTCATCTCGATCACGCCGGGGAACAGATAATTCCGTTCGATCATCGCGACCTCGGGCTCCTCGTACATGGGATTGGGTGCGTCCAAGCGGGATGACCACAACCGGACCAGGGACATCTTACTAATTGCAGCAGCCGCCGCTCAACGCGAAAGACCAAGGTTCCTCCGTCGAGCTCGACAACTGCCCCCTGATCAAGCCGATCCGAGATGAAGGCCGGAACCAATCTCTGGCGGCGCGCGTCAATGAGATGGTGCGGCCCGGGTATTCCATTGTTCGTCCTTGCGCGCTTGCATGACTCATTGATGGGGCGCGGCTGCGCGGTACGCCTGACGGGCGTAAGTCCGTTTTCGGACACGATTGAGCAGAGCATGCGGTTGACTTGACAGAGGCGAAATGGCGGGGTAAGTTGAAAACCTGGTTTATTGCTGGAAGTGTTTGGATTATCTCAAGATGAGTTGAAGGCTCCGCACACGGATTCCAGCGGCGAAGAGTGGCTTGGTTGCGCGGTATCCATCTCGCCGATCACTCGATAGCAGGCACTTGGTCCATCCTCCGAACAGGTCGAAATCCAAGCGAACCGAGTCGGCAATGGAGTCGCCCTCCCCTGGCAGATGATGGTCGCGGATCTGGCAGGATTGCGAGGTGTCTCTGCATGCCGTGTCCCCTGGTCGATTCGAGGTTCGGGCATCTTAACACGAGGCTTGCCGACATGGTCAAGGTGTTCTCGCCAGGGCAGCCGCACGGGCGCTGGGCCACGTGTCTTTCGGTTTGCCTGGCACTGGTTCTGACTTTCGCGCTGCTGGCACCGGGGCGGGTTCTGGCTCAGCCGCCAAGCTCGACCAAGCCGGCCGCGGCGAAGCAGGACATTGGCGCTGGGAAAGCCACGGCCAAAGCCAAAGGTGAGGCTGATGCCGCCAAGGACGAGGGCGGTGCCGACGAGCCTCAGACCAAGGTCGAGAAGAAGGCCGACGACCAGCCTCCCGCCGAGCCCCCGCCGGACCCTTCGCAGACTCAGAAGGTTTCCCCGGTGGAGATCTTCAAGGACCCGAACGCGGAAGCGCTTCTCGACGTCAAGAAATACAACCCGATCCGCTCTGTGCGTATGATGCCAGGCGATGTCGAAGCGGTCAAGGTTACGGCCGGCAACCCGAACGCCGCCGTGGACACGACGGTGATTCGACGGATGGTCGACGGCATGGTCGCCCAGTTGACCAATACCAAGAACATCCAGGCCCTGATCGATCCTCCTCCCAATATGCCCGCGGGCTCGCCGACGATGCGGGCCATCGAGGAAGCGACAAGGAACCTGCTCGAGCCAATCTACATGGCGCGAGCCGCCCAAAACACGCGGTTTCTGACCGAATATAACCGCATTTTGCTTCGCTCGCTGCAACCGTTGCTCAAACATCACTTGGTGCCGCGGGTGCAGGCCATGATCGTCCTGGGGCAGAGCGGCAATCCCGAGGCGCTCAAGCTCTTCCTCGACGAGATCAGGAACCCGCGGCAGACCCTCTGGGTGAAGCTTTGGGCCATCCGGGGTATCACCAACATCAAGCAGAATCCCTCCGCTCGCTTGAGCGCCGCCCAGGAAATCGAGGCGGCTCGCGTGGTCGCCGCGCAGCTCGACGAGAAAACCAAGGACATGCCCTGGCCTTTGCAGTTGCGCGCGCTCGAGGCGCTGAGCAGCCTGCGCCAGGGCTACATTCCCGCCGCTCCCAAGAACGCCGAGATGGCGGTCGCGGCGATGCGAATCCTCGCCGATCCCAAGGCCCGTACCGAGGTCCGTGCCGAGGCGGCACGTGCGCTCGGCATGATGCAGATCACCACGGCGGTGCCCGACTACAATTCCCCCCTGGTCGCATATGCCGCCGCCCAGCTTGCCGCCTGGGTCGGTGACCAGATTGTCGCCAGTTACTCGGCCGACAAGGGCACACCTCTGAACGCGACGAAGGCGGAATACCTGACCGCACTCCTCGTCGGCCCGGTCTACCAGGCATTCGAGGGACAGGCGGGAGTCCGGGAGAGCGGACTCTTGCATGGCAACGCGACCACCGTGCGGAGTGATATCCAGAAGGTCGCCGACCAGATCAAGCCCGTGGCGAAGGCAGCGCTCGAGCTGATCCGTGCCCCGAAGGGACAGCTCAAGGCCCGCCGAGCCGATCTTGCGGCCCGCGTGGAGGCTCTCAAGGATTTTTTGGCGAAGAATGTTCCGACCAATCGCCACCTCGTTCCGGATGACGATGGATTCCTGGAAGACGCGGGCTCCCAGGCGGGTGCGCCGGCTGAGCCTGGTGCGGCCAAAGTGGCCGGGGCGACCGGTGGAAAGTGATCGTGCTTCCCAAGCGGCTCCGGCTCCGCCGATTGTTGTCCCCGAGCTCCGGGACTACCAACAAATCAACGCCGAGCTCGTCCGCCGGCTGAACCTGGGCGCGCGGCACGTCCGGCTCGAGGGCGTCGATGGACAGAGGCTGCTGGTCTCTCGGATCGCCGGGGCATGGCGGGCGCTCATCGAGGTTGACGGCAACGCCGGCCCCGAGCTGGCCGCCGAGCTGGATGCTCCGGACCTGACCGTGGTCTGCCGAGGGAGCGCCGCCGATGGCGCCGGTCGTGGCCTGGCGGCTGGACGGCTCTTCATCGGGGGAGAGGCCGGTGCAGCCATCGGCTATTTCCAGCGGGGCGGGCTGATTGTCGCGGTCGGCGATGTCGGACCGAGGGCCGGCCTGGACCAGCTTGGGGGAGACCTTGTACTTCTCGACAAGGTTGGCGCCCTGGCGGGCGAGCGGCAAGCGGGCGGACGACTCTTCTTCAAGCAAGGGCGCACTGGCCCCCATGCCGGTCACGGCCGCCGGGCAGGACGACTCATCGCCCTGCCTTCTGAGCGACCTTTGGCGGCAAATCTGGACCAGGACGATTACCGGTTGATCGAAGCAGCCCTCAGGCTGGCGAACTGCTTCTTTCCTCCTGCATGAGGACCGTGCGGCCATGTGCCCCCATTCGCGCGGCCAACGGCAACCCGGCTCACCTCGGCTTTACCCCCGCCTGTTTCTGCTTGGTTTACTGGCGTCGGGTTGCAGCGAGGAGCTCGGGCCCGAACGATTCCCCACCACCCGCGTCGCCGGCATCGTCGTCGAGGGCGGGAGCCCCGTCGCGGGGGGATGGATCGAGTTCATTCCGACCGATGGCACGGTCGGCAACATCCGGTCTGCCCGGATCGGCAGGGACGGCTCGTTCCAGGCCGATCGCGTGGCCATCGGCGAGAACGTGATCCGACTGGTCAACGCACCGATCAACATGCCGGGAGGAGAGAAGCTCTTCGGACAGTTCTCCTCGCCCGTCCGCCGCAAGATTCCGCTCGAGCCCGATGGCCGGCTCGCGATCGATCTTCTGGAAGAGTGGGTGCGCTACCACCAGGCCACGCGCCCCCGCCCGGCCACCCACGGTGCCAGTAACTTCGCGTCGGGAGCCGAGCCATGAGTGCTGCGGCCAGAATCTCCGAACCGGACGCCTCCGCGGCCGCGGCCAGCGCGGGCATGAAGCTCCGTGTCGTCTATCGCGACGGCGCGGGGGAGATCCACCTCGACTGGCCGCGCGAGCGTATCGCCCAAGCGATTGCCGATCGCCAGGGTACGCTCTGGGTCGATATCGAGAACGCGGAATCCGCGTCCACCCGGGAGGCCGAGACCCTGCTGCGCGAGGACTTCGGCTTTCACTCGCTGGCCGTCGAGGACGCGATCGATGAATCACATATCCCCAAGATCGACGATTGGGGAGAGTACATCTACCTCGTCTTCCATGGAACGTCGATCGATCCCCGAACCGATGTGCTGAGGCTGCATGAGCTCGACGTCTTCCTCGGCCTCAATTACGTGGTCACCTATCATACCGAACCTCTGTCGTTCCTCGACCAGGACCGCAAGTCGATCGAGCGCGACCCTCGCGACCGGCTCCAGCATGGCGCAGATCATCTCCTCTTCCGATTCCTGGAGCGGGCCGTGGACCAATCGCTCGAAACCATCGAACACCTCGACGACCGGGTGGACACGGTCCAGAACCAGGTGATCGCGGACCCGCGCCCCAAGACCCTCGAGACGATCTTCCGCTTGAAGCGTTCGGCTGTCCGCCTGCAAAAGATCTTCAGCCCCCAGCGCGAGGTGCTCAATCGCCTGGCACGAGACCCCTACAAGCCGATCCAGGCCGAGCACCGGATCTACTTTCGCGATGTCTACGACCATGTGGTGCGGATTCATGACATCTCCGAGAGTCTGCGCGACCTCATCGCCGGCACGCTCGAGACCTACCTCTCGGTCATGTCGAACCGCACCAACGACATCATGAAGACGCTGACGATGGTCACCGTCATGTTCATGCCGATGTCGTTTCTGGTCGGCTTCTTCGGCATGAACTTCTTCGGCGAGACCCTGGCGTTCCAGTCGCCGCTGCCCAAACGCCTGCTTTTCTTCGGATCGCTGCTCATCATGTGCGTATCGCCATCGCTCATGTGGGTCTATGTGCGGCGGAAGAAGTGGTTTTGAAGCGGTGGATCACGCGCAGAATCTCGGAGCGAGCGTGAACGTTTCGGCAAGCACGCCGGGCTTGCCATCCTCGCCGCGGAGCGACTCCGAGCGCAGTTCCACGCGGTAACTTCCCGGCTTGCTGATCAGGGAGAAGTCACCCAGGTCGAGCCTGAGCACTTCAGCCGACTCGGTCGGGCCGAGGGTCCGCGCTGCGCTGGACTCAAGGGCCCCGGAGTGAATCTTCAAAGGGGCCACGGCGATGAAGTCGTGGAACACGCCTTCCGCGACGAATGAAACTCGCAGCGCCTGTCCTTCTTTTTGCCTTGATCCGCAATGGTCTGGCTATGGGCCAATATTACCACAGGGCACGTCGCGAAAACCGGAAACCGGCCCTGACCTCGCGAAGCCGTCTCAAGATGAGCACTGCAATGCATGTCCTTTCCTTTCTCTTCCCGTCCTGCACTCTCGGCCTCATCGGCTTCAATGTGTTGATGACTTCACTGCGTAGGGGTTTCCTAGGGTTTCTTCCAGCTCGGAACCCTCCAGAACTTGATGCCGTTGGCCATCGCGAAATAATCACCGTGGGCCTCGTCCTGGGTTCCGAACTTCTGGCCATCCCAGATGTCGATGTGACCGGTGGCGTCGGCCCAACTCGTGATGTCGAAGGCGAGAAAACCCTGCAGGTTGAGCAACGTCCTCTTATTCACGGGCTTCGTCAAGGAGAGACTCGGCGGTCCGAATTGGTCCTCGAACCAACCCTGGAGTTGCTTCTGGCGATAGGAATACCAGCGGTTGTCAGCGCCGGAGACGACGTCGAGATTGTGAGCAGCGGGCGAAGGAATGGAGATCCCGTTTTGGTTCAGCACGCGACTGACGCGAATCGCGCACGTGTTCTTGATCCAGTCGGCGTTCACCTTGCCGCCGATTGTCTGCTTGACCTGACTGACGCTCCCCCGGGGATAGGCGCGGTTCAACTGATCGAACAGGAATCGCGCCAGCTTCTCGGGCACGGGGGCCAGGAATTCCCTCGCGTCCTCTTCCTGGCCCGTGTCGCGAAGGTCCCCAGGCGGATTGCCGTCGGGCATCTGCTGCGCGTCGACGACGTCGACGGCATATTGCATGCGTGGCCTTTCGCCGGGAGTCGTATTGGGCACGCTCCGGTCGGGTGTGCTGGGATTGCATCCGGCGCCGGACTGGCCGGGGACCAGGGTCGTCTGGTCGCGCTGATCCGTGAACAGCTTTCGCGTTGAAGCATCGAGATCGCGGTACGCTCTCAGCATTTCATACATGCTCATGAAATTGAAGTCGCGGTAGGCTTCAGCCCACTTACGGCCTCGCACGTTGTTTTCGAAGCTGACGCGAGTGCCACTCTTGGGAAGCTCTTGTGCCATTGTGGTACGGCCTTGCTCAGATGTGCTTGAAAATAGCTCGGCTCACGTCTTCGGATCGCGTGAGGGTCCGGAGATCGCCGCAGACGGGTTGCGGGATTGAAAATACCATCAGGCGGGGATGAAGGCAAGAAAATCCGGGCAGGCCGAAGAGGGGACTCAGGCAGAAGGGAGGAACGGTAGAGAAGGGCATGGGATCAGACCGAGTGTTTAGTTAACTTATTGAGACTTTAGCATCACCACCGGGAGTTAGGGGATGAAGAAGCCCGGCCGGAGCCTTAGAATCAAGGAGAAAAGCCTCTGGCTCGGGAGGGCGTCGTCATGCGTTGTCCTGCAGTCTACCCGCCGGACCCCACTCTGGGCATCACCGATCCCCAGTTGCTCCCGCCCCCGAAGCTCGTCTCGCGCCGTCGCAACTACGAGCATCGGCCCTGTCCGCGCTGCGGTCAGTCCTGCCCTCGGGACCGGATCTTCACCCGCACCCTGGATGATCTGGGCGACCCGGTGGGCGGGCGGCCCCGCGACATCCGCCTCACCTACTCCCAGCACCACTGCACCCGGTGCCGCCGCTTCGTCACCGCCGACAGGTCCGACCTGGCCGCGCCCAAGGCCCGCTACACCCATCGGGTCGTGGCCCTGGCCGTCCGGTTGGTGGTGGAGGACGGCTTACCCAACCCTGTGTAGGTGGTTAAACAATTTCGCAACCTACATCAGGGCAAAGACTTCGGGAGTATCTACAAGAAGTAAGCATCGAGATGATCCTAGAATCCCATTGAATTCCAGATCTGAGAAAGAGGCGTCAAGAGCCGTTTCCCCGCTGTTCGTCTAGCAATG
>JAFAHT010000007.1 GCA_019237095.1 Planctomycetaceae bacterium | reverse complement strand
AATCCTCAACGGATTGTGAGACGACGTCTTGACCTGGTCAGCGGACATGGTCATCGCGTCTACGAAGGTCGTCACCGGTCGCATGGGCGTGGCCACCAACCTCATTTCCATCTCGCGCATGCACTCCGGTGAGTTTGTCCCGATTGGGTACGCGTTCACGGGCCGAGGGTGACAGTCGTTCAGCAGCGAACAAGGTGCGGTAGCATGAAAGCCGATCCAGCCGCCATAGGGCCAGAGGCAAGCCCAGAGGGCGCGTCGGTGTGTCGGACCGACGCGCGCGACATCTCGGCGGCAGACTCAAACACGGGCGCCGCGCACCGCTACCTGCAGAACGGTGTCAATTCCTCGTAACCGGCATTGACCGGCAAAGGCTTGTCGAAATCCATCCAGTTGCGGTTGAGGTCGATGTTGTCCTCATTGGTACGTCGAAGCCAAGCGAAGCCGTAAGGGTTCATCGCGTGGATGAGCAGAACTGCGCTATCGGATTGCAGGCGTTGCTGCTCCGACCGCCGGAGCCATTCTATCTGGACAGCGGAGCCAACAAATCCTTCAACCCCATAGACGCCGGAAATGGTGACGAGAACATGCTTTGCCGAACGTGGGCCGAGCCAAGCTACGTCAGTAACAAGCTCTTCGCCGCGTGGGCCAAGTAATTCGTGGCGGAAAGATGCCATTTCGGCTTTCGCAAAAGCGGCGGTCTCGACAAACTTGCTGCGTGCTGTTGCGTAGTCGCTGCTGAAACTCGTGGTCATGTTAGCTCGTTGCTTTGAAGTTAATATCATGATAGTAGTTAGTAAATATCATGATAGTAGTTAGCGATCCTGCCATTCGCGTGCTGCTTCCAAGGATCGGGCCTTATTGCTCGGCCCGAAAGCCGAGAGTGTGAGGAGCCCGGTGCGAACGGAATACGGGTAAAGTAACCACTTTCCCGCCGCCGTTCACATCGGGGTTGCGATAGCAAACGGACAAAAACCAACGCTCCGCATGGTTGGTTATATCACATCTTGATGGGCCGCAAGGGCTTCTGGCCGGCCCAGCGGTCGACGCGGAACTGGTAATGCCCGTACGGGTTGATGTGGTCGTACCGGGCCGGCGAGAGGTGCACCAGGTCCTCGGGGGCGATCCGCTCCCCCTTGGCCTTCAGCCGGTCGATCACCGCGGCCATGTAGACCGTGTTCCAGGCGATCACAGCGTTGGTCACCAGGTTCAGGCAGCTCGCCTGGTTGGCCTGGTCCTCGGGTTGGCCGCGGCGGACCTGCCCCTGGTGGGCGAAGAACAGGAACCGCCGCAGGGCGTGCAACGCCTCCCCCTTGTTCAATTGCACGCCGATCCGGCGGCGGTACGCCTCGCTACCGAGGTACCGCAGGACGAACAGCGTCTTGGCCACCCGGCCGTACTCCTGCAGGGCCCGCGTCAGGGCGTTGCGCCGCGGGCTCGCCTGGAGCTTGCCGATCAGCAGCGAGGCGGTCACGTGGCCCCGCTTCAGCGACCCGGCCACCCGCAGCAGGTCGTCCCAGTGGTCGAGGACCCGGCGCTCGCGGAGCTTGCCCTTGAGCAGCGGTCCCAGATGGCGGTAGGTCGCCCCCGAGTCGAAGCGGTAGAGCCGCTGGTCGCCCAGGTCGCGGATGCGGGGCGCGAACTGCATGCCCAGCAGGTCGAACAGGGCGAAGACCAGCTCGGTGTAGCCCGCTGTGTCGGTCGTGTGCTCCAGGATCGTCAGTTCGGTCTCATTGTCGAGGATCGCGTCGAGCACGTAGGTGGCGTCGCGGACGGTGGCCGGGATGACCTTGGTGCCGTACTGCGAGAACTGGTCCGAGGTCCAGGAGTAGAAGGTCAACCCCTGGCCGTAGCCGAAGTAGCGGGGCAGCGCGGTGGCGGTGCGGCTCCGGACGGGGACGGGGAAACGCTGGCCGTCGGAGGAGGACAGAGTGCCGCCGCCCCAGTGCCGGCTCAGCGGCTGGCGATGCTGGAAGTCGACGATCGCGGCGATGGCCGGGCGCAGGGTCTCCTCCCGCAGGTACCAGTTGGTGCACCAGGCCAGGCGGCGGTAGGACAGCTCGGCGACCTCGGCCATCGTGGTCGGGCCGAAGTTGCAAGCCTGCGCCAGGACCGCGGCGTGGAGGTGGACCAGCAGGTCCTTGCTCCGGGGTTCGCGGCCGCCGGCGTGCTCGAAGTGGCGGGTGAAGCCGGTCCAGCCGTCGACCTCGACGAGCAGGTCGGCCAGGTCGACCCGGGGCAGGTGCCGGGCGACCTTCTCCTGCAGCGCGACGCTCGCCTCGGGCGGCTCATCGGCCGAGAGCGGGGTGAGCACCAGCCGGCCCGCCTCGATCCGCACCGAGTCGTTCTGCGGCCAGTCCCGGTCGAGCCGGGCCAGCTCCTCCTCCAGCTCGGCCCGGCGCTGCTTCAACCGGGTCGCCCCGTCCTCGGGGAGCTGGAGCAGGCGGCAGACGTCCTGGCGGTCTTGGGGCCACCGCTCGCGTGAGATCAAGTACGTCTCGGGGTCGGCGAACCGTCGGCTGGCCTCCAGCCAGACGTTGCCGGCCCGCAGCGCGGCCCGGAGTTCCCAGAGCACGTACAGCTCATAGTAATGGCGGTCGATCTCGCCGTCCCGGCCGATGACATGGGGGCGCCACCGGGCCGGCACGAACTGGACAGGGGCATCAGGCGGCACCTTCCGCTGCCGCCGGCCGTTCAGGTCCCGGAGCCCGGCGACGGCCTCCAGGATGGGGGCTCCCGCCCGGTTGGACCGGAATGCGAAGGCGTCGAGGAACTGGGGCGTGAACTGGCGGAGGTAGTTGTAGCGGTCGGCCAGGAAGTCGAACTCGTGGCCGTCCCCGCGACGGGCCAGGGCCTCAGTCCGCTCCACGGCCTCGCGGAGCGCCTCCCGGGTGACGCGGCGGTAGATCGCCGCCCGCACTTGCCGGTCGGCGACCGTGGGATCGAGCACGATGCGGCCGATCTGGCCGAACAGTCGGATCGCCTCGTCGGTCGTCCGGGCATTCGCCAGGCGGAACTCCTCCAGCTTCCGCTCGGCACGTGCCGATGTTCGGGCCAGGCAGCGGTCGAAAAGGTCGATGACCTCGTCGGTGGTCTCCTCCAGGGCCTGGCGGAGGAACGCGACGAGGATGGGGTACCGCCGCTCGGCGGGGGCCCGCTGCAGGGCCTGGTTGGTCGACCGCTTGCCCAACCGAGCCAGGAACTTGAGCCGGTTGGGGTGCAACGCTCGGAGGTCCCAGCGGTCGACCCCCCAGCCGATGAGAGTGGCCCGCCGCTCCAGGGCGGACAGGATCGCGGCGGGCGTAGTGCTGACCTCACCCTGTCGGAGCCAGGTCAAGGGGGTCCGGTCCGTCGAACCGTCGGGGGTGAGCAAGCCGTCGAGGAGCGCGCGCCCCGGTTCGTCCAGCACGGCGGCGAGCCGCCTCATCGTCTCGCGCTCGGCGCCGCGGCGGGCGGCGACGATCATCCGCTCCAGGACGGTGACCCCGGGCCTCACGACCTTGTCGGCGGCCAGCTTCTCACACGCGAGCTGCCAGAGCAGCAAGGGGCGGTCGTGCTCCAGGGCCCGGTCGAGCAGCCAGCGGGCTAACCGCCCCCGCTCCTCGGGGCCCGCCTTGCGGTACCCCAGGTGGTCCTGGACGGCGAGGAAGTGGTCGGTGCGGGTCTGCGCCCGGCGGCCGTAGGCGGACAGCACCTCGGGTGCGACCTTCAATTGCTCGGCCAGGAAGCGGACCACCGCGGCGGGGGCTGCCCCCAGGTCGTCCGGGCAGAACCCCAGGTAACGCAACGTCCCGAGCCGGCCGGCGTCATCAGCGCACTGACTGACCTCGGCCCGGTCCGACTTGGTGAGCGTGTAGAACGTCACCAGGTCCTCGTGGGAGACTTGAGCGGGGAAACCGCCGAGCCGTGTCCGCTCGACGTCGGTGAAGAGCTGGCCCGGCATAAGGACACCTCCTCCGTCACCACTTCCGCTCGAACTCCTCCTGGATGTGGGTGTCGGTGAAGTTGAGGTAGATGGCGGTCGTCTGGAGCCGGTCGTGGCCGAGGATCTTCTGCACGGTGGCCAGGCTGATGCCCTTCTGCGGGGCGGTGGCGGCGAAGGTGTGGCGGAGGACGTGCGGGGTGACGTCCTTGGTGAGGCCCGCCCGGTTGGCGACCTCCTTGACCAGGCCTTGGGCCCGTCGCGCCCGGACGGGGAACTCCTTGTGGAGGGCGAAATGGTGCTCCAGCAGGGCCCGGACGCGGCGGGACAGCGGCACGACGCGGACCTTGGACTTCTTGCCGAAGGGCCCGCCCTTGCCCCGGACTCGGAGCTGGCGCTGCTGCCAGAGGACGTCCTTGGAGGTGAGGTCGCACAGCTCGCTGATGCGGAGGCCGGTGTCGAGGAGGGTCCAGACGATGAGCTGCTCGGTGGGCGTCTCGCAGGCGTTGGCGAGGCGGTCGGCCTCCTCGGCGGTGAGGGGCTCGCGGACGTATTGGTAGGGCATGGCTTCCCCCGGACCTTGCGCCTTCGGTCATGAAATGCGCAATCATTGCGCTTTCCGTGGGTCAGGCTACCCGGGCGGTGGAGGGTGAGGAAGGGGGAAAAGCCCGAGAAATCGCGGGGCGAGTGTGGGCCTCCGAGGCACGCGAGCCGGATTGCGCTTTTCTATGCGGAAGGCGCGGTCGCAGCAGGGACGGCGTTTGGCGGAGGCACAGGGAATTATCTGGGGCAAGAGCCCTCGGAGGGGTCAGTCCGGAGGCGGCT
>JAFAHT010000526.1 GCA_019237095.1 Planctomycetaceae bacterium | reverse complement strand
CAACCGGGAAAGCGGGGCACCGAGCTCGGCGGGGTCGCCGCCGAGAACCAGATGGGCCGCGGCCGGTGCGAGGATATCACGGCCGTGGAACGTGTTGGACACCACGCATCGGCGGAGCGAGGGATTGGTGATCTCCCAGATTCCCTGGAAAGGGTACTTCCATGCGATGCCGGTGATCAACCCGTTATCGGGCAGTACGAACCACTGTTCGGCCAATCTGGCAGCGACCAGCCTGCGATCGATTCCCACCCCCGGATCGACCACCGCCAGGTGAACCGTCCCGTGAGGAAACGCATCAACGATCCCGGCAAGCACGAACGCCCCCTCGAGGATGTTCTGCGGTGAGATCGTGTGACAGACATCGACAATCTGCGTTTCCGGGGCCAGGTCGAGCAATACGCCCTTCATGGCCGCCACGTAAGGACCGCCGATGCCGAAGTCTGTGGTCAGGGTCAGTATTCTAGGTTTCATGGCACTGCCTCGTTTCTCGCACCACGCTCGGATCGGTCACGGTTCCCGGCCTGGAAACTGACCTGCGGTGCGAGGTCAACCCCGTGCTGCCTCGTAAGTCGCCGTGATCCGCGAGCTAATTCCCCCCCGAGGATTGAACTGGCCGACGACCTTCATCCGAATCGGATGGCACGAGGCGACCAGGTCATCCAGGATGGCATTGACCGAATGCTCGTAAAAGATGCCGCGATCGCGATAGCCGAAGAGATAAAGCTTCAAGCTCTTCAACTCCAGACACGTTCTCGCCGGTACATAGGTGATCACGATCGTGCCAAAATCGGGTTGCCCGGTCTTGGGGCAGACCGCGGTGAACTCCGGACAGGTGATCTCGATCTCGTACTCTCGACCGGGAAACTGATTTGGAAACGATTCTACTGCGGAAAGCATATCGAGCCCTCATCGTCTTAGGTCAATCGTGAACGCACTTCGCCTGGAGTTCCAGGACTAGAGTCCGCTCGTTCAGGCTCCAACTCTCATTCTATCCACGATTCCCGCAGGCCTGAAGTTCCTCGCCCCTACCGTCCGGGCGAGAAAGGCCGACGCAACATGCGACATCAATGTCATGAAACGAGGCAGACTGGGTAGGATTGTTTGGGTTATGATTGACCATTCGTCCGATTCGCTGGTGGAACGGATCGGTTGGCGACCCAACACTTCGTTCCGTTACCCCCGTGCAGGAGTTTTCCAATGTCGCTGGGTCCGCGCTCTCGCCTCCGCAAAGAGAACGTTGACGGTGTGATCGTGGTGAGCTTCACCGATACCAAGATCGTGGCCGAGGATCAGATTCAGGAAGTCGGCGAGGAGCTCTACGCGCTTGTCGAAGACAGCACCAAGAAAAAGATCCTGCTCAACTTCGGCAACGTCCAGTACTGTTCCTCGACCGTGCTGGGTAAACTAGTAAGCCTCAAGAGACGGGTCGATGCCGCCAAGGGGAAACTCAAGCTTTGCTGCATCCATCCAGACCTTCTCGTGCCGTTCAAGCTGACAGGGCTCGATAAGGTTTTCGAGATCCATGCCGAGGAGCAGGCCGCTCTCAATAAGTACTGAGCAGTAACCGTCAGCTCAAGCGCGCCCCGCGTCTCCTTTGCCCGAACATCTTTTCTTCTCGGTGGACCCTTGATTCCTTGGCACTTTCTGGTAAGTGTGGTGGTAGCGTAGGGTTTTCACCTCGGTGCGTTCTTCCATGCTTTCCGGTACTGCGCCTGTAAAGCCCGCGTGCGGGACCGGCCTGTACAAACATGAGTTGCCTGGGTCCGGTGGGGTTCCCGTCCCCGACAGGAGTTTCCCGATGTCGCAAGGCCCTCGCCGTCTCCTCCGCCTGGAAAACGTTGATGGAGTGACGGTTGTCAGTTTCGTTGATACCAAGATCGTGACCGAAGAACAGATCCAGGAAGTAGGCGAGCAGCTCTACAGCTTGGTCGAGGATGAGGGTCACAAGCACCTCTTGTTGAACTTCGGTAACGTGCAGTACCTCTCCAGCGCCGCGCTCGGCAAGCTGATCAACCTCAAGAAGAAAGTTGCCGCGGTCAAGGGCAAGCTCAAGCTTTGCTGCATCCATCCCGATCTGCTGGAAGTTTTCCGGATCACCCGGCTTGATCAGGTCTTCGAGATCTATCCCGAGGAGCAGACCGCGCTCGACAAGTTCTGATCGCGTTCCCGAATTTCCGGCTCCCGCTTGGTCCGCTCAGCGATTATTGGCGCCTGCCCAAACCTGACGGTCTGCACCCGATGCGGGAGTGGACCGTCCTTCGTTTTTGAGGGCGACGGAGGGAGTGGACCGGTCATGCATGTCGAGCCGGTCCCGAGGCGACGACCAGGCGATCCCGCTTCCCAGACATGTCTTGCCCGCCCTTCTCATCTGTCATGAGCGAGCCTTCTCCGACACCGATGATGCAGCAGTATCGCGAGCTCAAGGCCCGCGACCCGGACGCGCTCTTGCTCTTTCGGATGGGCGATTTCTACGAGCTTTTCGGCGAGGATGCCGAGCGTGCTTCCGCCTTGCTGGGGATCGCGCTGACCACTCGCGACCGAGACAAGGGAGAGCAAGCCGTTCCCATGGCCGGCTTCCCCCATCCCGCGCTCGAATCGTACCTGGCCAGAATCGTCCAGGCGGGCCTGAGGGCCGCGGTCTGCGAACAACTGGAAGACCCGCGACTGGCCAAGGGTCTGGTCAAGCGCGACGTCGTCCGGATCGTGACCCCGGGAACGTTGACCGATGAGGCTTTGCTCGATCCCAGGACGTCCAATTATCTGGCCGCGGTCGTGGAATCCGGGACGAAGCTTGGGCTGGCCTGGGTCGAGCTGTCCACCGGCCGCTTTTCCCTGACCGGCCTCTTGCGTCATGAGCTGGCCGACGAGATGGCCCGGCTGAACGCGGCGGAGACCTTGGTCTCCGAGCTGGCCATCGACGCCCCCTGGTTGCGTGCGCTGAGGGCCTCGTCGGCACTGGCCGTCACGATCCGCCCCTCATGGGACTTCCAGCCCGAGCAGTCGCGGAAAACCCTCTACGAGCAGTTTGGCACGACCACGCTCGACGGCTTCGGCATTGACGACCGCGCCCTGGAGGTCCAGGCCGCGGGCGCCCTGGTGGCTTATCTGAGGGAGACCCAGAAATCGTCGCTCGGGCATATCATCCGCCTGACTCCGTACCGCAAGGCTGATACCCTCGGCCTCGACGAGATGACGCGCCGCAGTCTGGAGCTGACTCGCACCCTGCGCGAGGGCAAGCGTGAAGGCTCGCTCTTGCAGGTCATCGATCGCACGGTCACCCCGATGGGCGCTCGCCTGCTTGCCGATTACCTGACCTCGCCCCTGACGTCGGTCGAGCTGATCGCCGAGCGGTCCGCAGCCGTTGAAGAGCTGGTGCGTGATTCCGGCCTCCGTGGCGAGGTTCGCGAGCTGCTGAGTGAAGGCTACGACCTGGAGCGGCTGGCCGCGCGGGTGGCCACTGCCCGTGCCACGCCCCGCGACCTGGCGGCACTCGCTCGGACGCTGGCCCTGCTGCCGAAGCTGAAGGCCCGGCTCACGGCCCGGCGATCGGCCCGTCTGGCGCAGCTCGAAGCGGCGCTGGAGCTCTGCCCCGAGGTCAGATCGGCCATCGAGGCCGCCCTGGTCGACGACCCGCCGCTGGCCATCAAGGAGGGAGGCCTGATCCGACCGGGTTACCACTCCGAGCTCGACCGTTTGCGGTCGGTCTCGAAGGATGGCAAGAGCTGGATTGCCCGGTACCAGGCCGAGCAGATCCGCCGCACCGGCATTCCGGGCCTCAAGATTGGCTTCAACCAGGTCTTTGGCTATTACATCGAGATTACCCATGCCCAGGCGCAGCGCGTGGAGATTCCCTCGGACTACATTCGCAAGCAGACGGTCAAGAACGCCGAGCGGTATTTCACGCCCGAGCTCAAGGAGTTTGAGAACGACGTCCGGAGCGCCGACGAGCGGGCACGCGCCCTGGAGTACGAGCTGTTCACGACGCTGCGCGACCGGGTCTCGGCCGATGCTCCCCGGCTGATCCAGGCCGGCTCGGTGCTGGCCCAGCTCGACGTCCTGGCCGCGCTGGGAGAGCTCGCGGCACGCCACGGCTACTGCCGGCCCGAGCTGACCGATGAGCCGGTCTTCGACGTCGAGGCCGGCCGCCATCCTGTCCTCGACGCGCTCCTGCCCCCCGGCGATTTCGTGCCCAACGACACCCGCCTCGGTATCGATGACGGCACGATCGTCCTGATTACCGGCCCGAACATGGCTGGCAAGAGCACGTATATCCGCCAGGTCGCGCTGATCACCATCCTGGCCCAGATCGGCAGCTTCGTCCCCGCGAAGCGCGCCCGGATCGGTGTGGTGGACCGCCTCTTCGCCCGCGTCGGAGCGACCGACGAGCTGAGCCGCGGTCAGAGCACGTTCATGGTCGAGATGACCGAGACGGCCAACATCCTGCACAACGCCACGCCGCGCAGCCTTGTCATCCTCGACGAGATCGGTCGTGGCACCAGCACGTTCGACGGCATCTCGCTGGCTTGGGCGATCACCGAGCACATCCACGACGCGATCGGTTGCCGGACCCTCTTCGCCACGCATTACCACGAGCTTGTCGAGCTGGAGAAGACCAAGCCGCGGCTGCGCAACGCCAATGTGGCCGTCAGCCAGAGCCAGGGCGAGATCGTTTTCCTGCACCGCATCGTCCCCGGCGGCGCCGATCAGAGCTACGGCATCCACGTGGCCAAGCTCGCCGGCGTTCCCGCCCCGGTGCTCGACCGCGCACGCGAGATCCTGACCTTCCTCGAGAAGCAGCACGGTCCCGACCCGGGCCTGCCCGAAGGCCCGATCCGCCGCAAGGTCAAGACCGGCCGCGCCCTCTCTGGCAGCCTCTTCGCGGCCCTGCCTGATCCGCTGCTCGTCGAGCTCCGAGAGATTGATCTGGCGCAGCTCAGTCCCGCGGAGGCACTCGATGTGATCAAGCGCCTCCGCGAGTTGGCGGGGTAAGAACCGCAAATGGAATGAGTCCTCGGGAGGGCGAGGCTGGGTCTAGAATACCATCATTGTGCGAGGCGATCTCTGCTCATCCGAGGCGGGATCGGGTCCGGAGGTATTGTCGATGAATGCTGATGCGAGCAAAGACCTGGCCGAGCTGGAAACTCGTTGGAGAGTGCGCGAGCGGAACTGGGCCCGCAAGCTGGGCCGCCTTCGGCTGGGAGTCGAGCCGCTCGAGGAGCAACTGACCCGCTACCGGCGGACGACCTGGGCGCTCGCGGTCGTCCCGGGCATCATCGCGCTCATGTTTCTGACACTCTTCACCGTCTTCGGCCGGCCCGACATCGGGTTTGTCGTGATCTTGATCCTGTTCGTGCCGATGATCCTCTTCGCGTGGCTGGGCTACGCGCGGCTGAAGCGCCGGGCCGCCGCGTATCTCGCGGATCGGGCAAGGTTCGAGGAGGAGAAAAAACGGCTGCTCGACGCCTCGGTCCAGTCGACGACCTCATGACCGGCCCGGGCCGATCACGAGGTCGCGGGTTGCGACGATCAAGGTTGGCAGGCCTTGCGTTCGCCTCTGCCGTTTCTCCGGCTTCAAAATCTCACCACGGCGAGGCCTCAAGGCCGGCCCCGACGCAGCCGGATTCTTCTTCGTCGAGATCGGTGTCGGCTCCCGGCACCAGTCCGTCGGTCCACTCTTCGGCGTCGGCAACCGAGGCTTCCAGCTCGAGCCGCAACCGCTTGCGGGCGGTGTGCAGCCGGCGCTTAATGGTGCCCAGGGGAACGTCGAGCTCGCCGGCCATCTCCACCAGCGACAGGCCCCGGATATAGAAGGCGACCAGGCTCTCGCGATCGAGCGTCTTGAGGCGTCTCATCGCCGCCCAGAGCCGCTCGGCCCGCTCGCGTGTGATCAGCTCGTCAAGAGGCTGAAGGGCGCGCTCGTAGGCCCCTTCCAGGACGCCCGTGTCGACGGTCGAGGGAGCAACCCTCCGGGTGGCCCGGTTGATCGCCATCCGCACAGCCACCTGGCGCAGCCAGCCGGCGAATCGCTCGGGCTCACGAAGCTGGTGAATCCGCCGCAAGATGTGCAGAAACACCTCCTGCGTCAGCTCCATCGCCTCGCTGACATTGCCCAGCCGGCGCAGCGCGATCGCCTGCACCGTCGGCTCGAACTGCTCGACCAACCGGCCGAAGGCATCCCGGTCCCCCACCTGTGCCCGCTGGACCAGCTCCGCTACCTCGGTCCAGCTCCGACTTCGAGTCTGCTCCATCTCCAGGATCGCCACGGAACCCACCTTCCCCGCATTCGGGGATCAACCCGACTCTTCTCCTTCGCATCTACCGCTCCCGCGGCAGTGGAAACCGGGAGGTCATCGGGATGGCATCATGAACGTCGAAACGCCGTGCCCTCTGGTCTGGCCTTGTCAGGACTTTGCGATCGCGGTAGCAACCGTGGATCGCTTCATCCCGCAGGTGCCGGCCCTGGCGCGGCGACGGTGTCAATGCGCGTGAGCGGCTCTCGGTGCCGGAGAAACTGGTCCGGTGCCCGAGATAGCCACTCGGTTCCTTTCGCCTGCTCGATTCGTCACGACCGCGTCGGTCGAGCTGCCGCCATCCACGAGCCCAATAAGGACCATGGATCGCTCAAGTCCAGCAACGAGACTGCCGTGACGCTTCTGAGCCCGACGATCGAAACTCAGCTTGCGGCGACTGCCACTCTCGCGGCAGCTAGCGGCCCTCGTGCTTGCCGGCTGGCGTATCCCCAACCCGAACCCTCGATCCTGGCCGCGCTCGCGGACATCGGCTCGAGTGGGTGCTGGCCGGGCTTGGCCTGCTTCAAGAGCCAGGCCTGGCTCGGCTTGGGTAGGACGCTTCGCTGGCAAGCAGAGCGACTCGGCTCCTGGTCTGCACAACGAATGGGGCGTTGCCGCGGGCCGGGAATGATCGAGTCTGGCATGGGCGGAATGTCATATCTCTCTGACGTAAAAGAGGGTACGACACACCACACCATCCTCTGGCGCATGACATCATGATGGAGGTGACGGATGCGTAGGATCGTTTTGCCATTGTTGCCGCTCGCGTTGAGGACGAGCGTCCGCGTCCCGAGGTTCAGCCGGTTGGTAAGAGCTGACAGCGTCAGGTTTATGCGGCTCAACATGGCGAAACCCTCACATCCGCCTGGAAAGGCGGGGTCACGAGGTGAGGCTTTGATCCGCTTGCGAGATCGATCCGGCGGACATTCCGGCGCATGAAGCCGGAAGAAGAGCGGATTCTCGGATCGCGGCCTCACGGGGGGAAAGACGTCTCCCGGACGTCCCTTGGTATCGTTTACCGAGTCATGGGTTCCAATCTGGCTCCCGAGATCTCGATGCGACCGGACACCGTGCCCGGTCTGTCTGCTGGATCTGACTCCCGGCCAGGGGGCGATTCGATGCTCCCAACGTGCCGACACGGTCGCTACCATGACCGAGAGTCTAGCCTATAGACATCGTATCGCGTCTCTTTGTTCGCGCGAAACTGAAAAAAAAGAAAAATTCTCCGGGACTGAGGCACGTAGCCTGCCATCGTCCGTGGAAGCAAGCAGCAAGAAACTCGGGGAAGACCTGGTATCCCGGCGGCGCCTGGTTTGCACATCAGGACATCGGTGGAACAGGCCGCCACGCCGGCCTTGACATCGAGCTCAACTGACGAAAGGCCAACGGGCCCACTCAGCTTTCCTGCGTTACGAAATACAAAAGGACCACCCACCTTTCCTGCTTGCAGAACATGAGTGGTCCCATCTGTTTCCTGTGCGGAAATATATTGGCAATACTTTGTCATAGTGTAAAGTTAGTTGTCACTCAGCCTGTTGGTTTACGAAAGCGACCGGACACAAGAAACATGAATTCCTTCGAGTCCTTTTTCCAAGAGGTGGTCGCGCTCTTCCACCGTTTGCGTCTCGCCACTGAACAGCTCCACGGCGGCAATGAATTAACGGCAGGCAGGCGCGGCGTGATGTTGTCGCTCCTCAACGGCGGTCCTCGGACGGTTCCTCAGCTTGCTCGTGCCAGACCGGTCTCCCGGCAGCACATACGGACTATCGTCACGCCGATGGTGAAAGAAGGGCTGCTCGAACTGGTCGACAACCCGAACCACAAACGGTCGCCGCTTGTTCAACTGACCGAGCGAGGCCGCACAAGCATTACGCAGATGCGAATGAAAGAAGAGACGCTCTTCGCCGCCCTGGATTCACATTTCGACGTTCGCGAGCTCCACGAGGCGGCCGACACGCTACGGCGCGTGCGAGAGTTTTTCGACGGCGATTGGGAGGCCGCCAAGGCCATGTCACCCAAGACCAAGGCGAGGATGAAACAATGAATACCGTCAGTCCTGTCGTCACGTGCGACGATTCGCTCCGAGCCGGCCAAGACCGCGGCACGGCCTGCCAGTTCGGTCATCCAAGCGGATGGGTCGGTGCGGTCGTAGGTCATTTGATGGCCGTGAAGAACCTGTCGATGAATCGCCTGGTCGTCGAGCTTCTCGACGTGAAGCCCGAGGACGCCGTGCTGGAGATCGGGTTTGGCCCGGGGCAAGCCATTAAACTACTTGCCGAGCGAACGCCGGCAGCGCTTGTTGCCGGGATTGATCCTTCTGCTGTGATGGTGCGCCAGGCAACGCGGCGCAATCGCCAGTGGATCGCCACGAAGCGGATTGAGCTTCACCCTGCGTCCGTTGCTTCGATTCCGCTGCCCAACGGGAGTCTCACCAAGGCATTTGCCGTGAACAGCTTCCATCATTGGGATAATCAGCGGCAGGGGCTTATGGAGGTCCGCAGGGTGCTTCGCCCGGGCGGCACGTTGCTGCTGTGTCTACGAATGCACCTGCCGAAACCGTGGTGGGATTCGGCCCCCGGATTGACCGATGAGCAGGTCGAACAAGCCGAACAAATGCTTCGCGAATCCGGTTTTGGAGCCGTCAGGTCGGCGGAGCATAGCGTCGGCCGTCGGGTTGTATGCTTGACGGGACGGTCGATGTAGTTTCTGAGGGAGGGTTTTCTCAACGAACAATCTCTGCCGGTAGCTTCGTGATCTGGAGACCCTCACCGAA
>JAFAHT010000516.1 GCA_019237095.1 Planctomycetaceae bacterium | reverse complement strand
GGCAGGTTCTCTTCTTCGTCAACGATAAGTCGAAGGACAAGCGGGCCCGATTGATCGACGCTCTGCTGCAAAGTCCCGCGTATGCCCGCAACTGGGCACACTACTGGAAGGACATGATCCGGTTCCACGCCACCAACCAGAACGCTCTCCAGGTGCGGTACGACGCCCTGGAAGACTGGCTGACCGAGCAGTTCAAGAAGAACAAGCCCTGGGATGAGATCGCCAAGGCGATGATCACGGCCACCGGCCGGGTCGACGAGAACGGGGCGGCCAGCCTAGCGCTGGCCCACGAGGCCAAGCCCGTCGAGCTGGCCGGCGAGATCGCGCGGATCTTCCTCGGCGTGCAGATCCAGTGCGCCCAGTGCCACGACCACAAGACCGACTCCTGGAAGCGCGAGCAGTTCCACGAATTCGCGGCATTCTTCTCCGGTACGCGGGCCAAACCGATTGTCCGGGCAATGCCCGGACAGTTGCCGGTTTTCGAGGTCGAGGTGCAGGGGCGGCCGCGGTACACGATGCCGGATTTGGCGAACCCTACCAAACAGATTCCCGTCGCCCCGAAGTTCTTCCTCGCCTCCGCGAAGGCCGACGCCAAGCTGCCCGAGACTATCGATGCGGTCGCTCGGCGGACGCTGGGCGCGTCGTACATCACCGGTCAGGACAATCCCTGGTTCGCCCGGGCGTTCGTCAACCGGATGTGGTATGCCCTCATGGGTGAGTCGTTTTATGATGCGGTGGACGACAGCGGCCCCGAGCGGACGGCCAAGGCTCCGGAGGTGATCGAGACGCTGGCCGACCAGTGGCAGAAGGGGGGCTACGATATCCGCTGGCTCTTGCGCACGATCATGGGAACAGAAGCCTACCAGCGCAGGGTGCGTGCGACCACGACTGCCGCAGGCAAGACCGCATTCGCCTCGAACTGTCCCAGCCGGCTTCGTTCCGACCAGATCGTCGAGGCCCTGAGCCTGGCGCTGGGGTTGCCGGAGGACCTGGTGGCTGTCCCGACCGCCGCGTTGAATCGTGGTCCTGAAGGCAAGAACAAGCCGCAGAACGGCAAGAAGGCCGTCGAATCCGCCAGGCTTGCATCGGCCGCCGCGCAGGGCAAAGGCCAGGGCAAGGCCACACGCCTGGGTGGACCGCGGGCCGCATTCAACGCACTCTTTGGCATCGATCCCTCGATCCCTAACGATGACGTCATGGGTACGATACCCCAGGCTCTTTTCCTGATGAACGGCCCGATGGTCCACAACCGGACTCAGGCCCGGCCAGGGACCGTGCTGGGCGAGATCCTGGCGACCGCGCCCGACGATCGGGCCGCCTTGAACGCCCTTTACCTTAGGGTCCTGTCGCGACAACCCAACGCGAAAGAAGTGGAAGCCTGCACTGCCCACATGGGCAAGGTGGGCCACCGCGTCGAAGTCTTTGAAGACATTTACTGGGCACTCATCAACTCGACCGAGTTCGTCTCCAGGCGTTAAGGGAACAGCCATGCCGTTCGAATCGAACATCGTCCAGGTGGGAATGAGTGGTGACGGGGTCGTGAGCCGGCGCGGTTTCCTCAGGACGCTTGGCCTGGGAGCGGCTGGACTGACGGGTCTGGCCGCGCTGCCGGTCAGCTTTACCGATCTCATGGTGCTTCAGGCCGACGAGCTGAGGAAACGGCAGATGGCCTGCATCTTGCTCTGGATGGCCGGCGGCCCTAGCCAGCTCGAGACCTTCGATCCCAAGCCCGGCACGGAACATGGCGGCTCGACCAAGGCCATCGAGACATCCGTCCCGGGCATCTCGGTCGCTCAGGGCTGGGACCAGACCGCGCGGGTCATGAAGGAGATCGCCCTGGTGCGGTCAATGACCAACAAGGAGGGCAACCACCAGCGCGCCACGTACCAGTTGCATACCGGCTACGTTCCCACGGCCACGGTCAGGCACCCCAACATCGGCTGCTCGATCGCCGCCGAGCTGGGCGAGAGCAAGTTCGATCTGCCGCACATCGTGAGCATCGGCGGGCCGACGATCGGGGCCGGCTTCCTGGGCGCGGCGATCGAGCCCTTCGTGGTTCAAAACGTGGAGCGGCCTCCCGATAACACACAGCCCAAGGTGGCGGTGGACCGCTTCAAACGGCGGCTCGGGCTGCTCAATCACCTCGAGACCGTGGGCTTCGGACAGGCCGGCGGGTTCGATCGCGTCAAGGACCATCGAGCCCTGTACACCCAGTCGGCCCGGATGGTGCTCTCGCCCCAGATGAGGGCCTTTCATCTCGATGAGGAAAGCTCGGGAACCCGCGAGGCGTACGATCGCAACCCGTTCGGTCAGGGCTGCTTGCTGGCCCGCAGGCTGGTGCAGGCCGGGGTCACGTTCGTCGAGGTCCATTCCAACGGCTGGGACACCCACCAGCAGAACAACGAAAGGGTGGCGACCCTGGCCCAGCACGTCGATCCGGCCTTTGCGGCCTTGATCCGCGATCTGAAGCAGAACGGCATGCTCGGGCGCACCCTGGTCGTCTGGATGGGCGAGTTTGGTCGGACCCCGAAGATCAACTCCAACGCCGGCCGCGATCATTACCCGAAAGTGTTCAATGTGGCCCTTGCCGGCGGCGGCATCAGAGGTGGCCAGGTGATCGGCGCATCGAACGCCGACGGCACCGAGGTCAAGGACCGGCCCGTCACCGTTCCCGATCTGATGGCTTCGCTCTGCCATGCGCTCAAGGTTGACCCTACCAAGGAGATCCAGACCCCCATCGGCCGGCCGATCAAGGTTGTCGATGGTGGAAAGGTGGTCAGCGAGCTCTTCGGCTAAGACTCCCACGGGCGGGTTTTGACGCAAGCCGCAATCGGGTCGTGCCGATGTTACGGAATGTATCGGGAGGTTCGAGCGCTCCGCCCGTGGATGTTGACGCGGCGCAAGGCGCGAACTTGGGAAAGGAGTCCCCCTCAATGCGTTTCCTTGCAAGGTTAGGGCTGGGCCTGTGTGGCCTGGCGCTCGTCATCTCCGCCGTGGTCAAGGCGGACGACCCCGCGGCACCGCCCAGCGACGCGGTTGTGCCGCAGGCCGCTCAGGTGGCCGGTCATAACCACAAAGGTCTCTTTGGTTGGCGGCATTGTGTCGAATGCCAGCGCGAATATGCCAAGAAGCGGCACGGTGTGAACGTTGCCCCGCCGCCCTCGACCGCAGCGGCGGCAGCGATGGCCGGGACTATCGTTCATGATCACGACCATGGAGCCGGCTGTGCCGCTTGCCAGGCGGGCACTGTCGTGAGCGGGCCGGTGAACGTCGTGGAGTCATACCCTCCGGGCCATGCGGTGGTGGGTGGGCCGGTCCTGGCCGGCAACCTTCCGCCCGGACATGCCGTGGTGGGCGGCGGGCCAGCGCCGGCGGGTGTGGACCCCACTCCGGTTGGCGTTTCGCGGGCAGTTCAGAGCCAATGGAACAACCCTCGGCTCGCCTCGATGCCGCCGCGGGCGGGCGTCGCGCCTTATGACCCCTCCGTCCAGTCTTCGAACATGATCCCGTCCCAGACGGCCCTGGACACCCAAACGACGACCCGTCCTCACATTCTCAGCCATCTCTTCGGTATCGGAGGCATCAGCCGGCACATCCGGGAGGCGCGCGAGGACAAAGAGCGCGATGCACACGCGTCAATTGCTTATGATAATCCGTCCCAGCCGGTCAACGAAGTGCCGGTCGCGGCGGTCTACGGCAAGGGCCATTGAGCGTCAGGATGATTGCGGTCGATCGGTCAAGATGGTCCAGATGGTCCGATCCCTGCGCATGTAGCGGGGGATCGGCCTCTTCGCAGACGCGGGGATCGGGATTCGGTCGAGATTGATGCGGCCCCGCGCCGATGGTCAGAGGCAAGGTCATATCAAGGAACCGGAGGCCACATCCGCGCCTTTGCGGATGATGAGCTAGGAAGCGTAGGCGGCCCGGCGATCCGCGCGGGTTCAGGGCGCGGAATGCAACGGGTGTGGCAAGGCAGACATTGGCGACCGGGAGAAATCCGGTTCGATACTGACCAGGGCAGATGGTGTCGTCCGTGCGCAGGAAAGCCCGGTAACATCGGCCGCTCGCTCGCTTGATTCCGGACACTCCAGGAGGGCTACCATGGAAGAATAGGCAAGGGATTGACCATGCGATTCGGAAACTGGCGAGGCGTACCGCTCGCACTGTCACTGGCCGCCATGCTCGGATGGGGACTGGCTACCTCGGTCCGGGCGGACGGGTGGCATCTGCACTATACAATTCCCCGTGAGGTTCCGGCTTACGATTACGCGACCGGTGGCGAATACTATGCGCCCCCGGTTCCCTATGGCCACTACGCCAAAGACTATGTCGGCGAGGCCGCCAAGGCCGTGGGGTATGTCACCGGCTACGCGAGCCAGCTTCACGGATGTCTCAAGGACCTTTGGGACCAGACAGTAGGACTGTTTCATAAGTGCGGCGATGGGTGCGGGTTGTGCCATGGCTGTGGACATGGCTCCGGTGAAGATTGCGGCCTCGGGCACGGCTGCGGCGGCCTCGGGCATGGCTGCGGCGGTCTCGGAGCCGGCGGGAACGACTGCGGCTTTTGCGCCGGGCGGGCGCTGTTCCATCATGGTGACGGCGGTCTCAATGCGGGTTGCGGCGCGAGTTCCGGGCTCGTGGGGCTGCGTGAAGTCTCCTCCATAGGTTCGGGGCTGGGCCAGAAGAAGCATTTTGCTCCCTGTCATGCCTCGACCCTGGCGGCGACCAGCCAGGCTCAACCGGCCGGACAGGCCACCGTTTCGCCCTCTGTCCAGTCGTCTTGCGGCGATCCGGGCTGCGCGATCGGGGGCCCTCATTCGCACCTGGGCCACCTCCGATGCCGGTTCTGCGGCGGATCGGGTTGCGGCGGCTGCGGCGGAGCCGGAATTGGTGATCCTTGCTCGGTTTGCGGAGGTCTGGGCCATGGCCGTACCGGTTCGCTCTGCGGGGCTTGTGGCGGCTGCGGCCTCTTCAAGAACGGCTTCGGACACGGAGGTGGACTGGCTTCGAAGGCTCATGGAGCGCTCGATCACCTGAAGGGCTCTGTGCTCGGTGCCTTGCACCCAAACAAGGTCGATTATTTCGTTGGTGCTGGCGGGCCGGTGCCCCTGACCCCCGGCTATGTGCCGTACATCGTCGTCACCCGATCGCCTCGCGATTTCTTTGCCTTCCCGCCAATGAATCCCAACGATCCTTGACCGATCTATGTCTGTGGAAATCTCGTCGGGCTCGAGGCCCGGTGCTGCGGTGCCGGGCCTTGTCCACCCCGTCTCGAACTTGGTGGCCAGGATGGCCGCGGCCCTGGATCACAGGAGAGTTATTCGATGCAAGTCAAGAAGCCGGAAGCAGTAAGCAAGGAGATTCCAGGCCGATCCCAGGGGAGGTCGAGGGTTCGAGTGTCCCGGGCAGCCTGGGTCATGGCGGGACTCGCGGTCTTACTGCTTGATATCGCCGCACGGGCTCAGTATCCAGAGCCCCACATTGCGCAACTGAGTGAGCGGAGCGGGCTGGTGATGAGATACGTCGGGACGCTGGAGCATCTTCCTCCCGATCCCTTGCGGGACAATTTCTACAATCTGCGCTATGCCGATCGAGGGTTGGTGAAGCACCCCGACGGAATCAAGGACCAGGGACTCTACGGTCTGGGCTGGAAATCGGCCTGCACCGAGAGTGTCTACCCCTTCTTCTACGGCAGCCCGGGCTCTGCAAAGGTGGATCGGTCGTGCCTCCCCTGGCACCGGGCGCTACGGTTTCTGCAGGGAGAGACCAACTTCTTCCGTCCTGTCGGAATGTACTACTGCATGGGCAGTTACGTGCCCATTTATGACTTCGACCCGATCGCCCCTGGCCCGGGCCCCTATCCTTATCCGTTCTACTTCAACTGGGGTAAAGGTGGTTGAGCCGGTTGCCGATGTGGGCGAGGCATCTCGGTCCTCACGGCGGGTGTGAAAGAACGTGACGGTGGAGGCGCTGTCGAGCTTTTTTTTCCGGCTCATTCCCCGAGCTGGCCGGTGCGAATTTGCAGGCCTCCGGATCATCGCCGACGGCAACCGCGACGAGATCGGTCAGATTGAGCGCTGTATCTATAGGGAAACCCCCGAAACGCGTGATGCCGCTGGCGCTCCTGAAGCAACATGGGTGCAGACTGCCCGACCCCAGCTCCCATTTTTCCCAGAATCTCTTTCTCCCGGTCACAAGGTATGTTCAAGATGGAAGTTGGGAACGGCAGTGGAAGCTGCCTGGTGCTTGACACGCGGGGATTGATCCTTTAGATTAGGCGGACTAGTTTCCAGACCAAGGCGTCATCGTGCGCATTGATTGCTGCGCGAACGAGCCGCCTTCGCGGCGGGAATTGCCGATCGCCTCCGGGTCTGCGTCTCGTCGTCGCCGTCACTCCTGGTGCAGAGTTAAGTCTCGATGGACAACCCGATTCCGGTTGACCTGGGCCGAGTCGCGCAGGATTTGCAAATTCGGCGTGTTCAGGTCGAGAGTGTCGTCCAGTTGCTGGACGAAGGCAACACGGTTCCGTTCATCACCCGGTATCGTAAGGAACGGACCGGGAACCTGAACGAGGTCGTGATCGGCGAGATCCAGCTTCGCGTCCATCGGCTTCGGGAACTGGCCGAACGCAAAGAGACAATACTCAAGGCGATCGAGGCCCAGGGCAAGCTCAACCCCGAACTTGCGGCGGCCATCCGCGCGGCGGAAAACCCCAAGCGGCTGGAGGACCTTTATCTCCCCTTCAAGCCCAAGAAGCGGACCAAGGCTTCCGATGCCAGGGACAAGGGCCTGGAGCCTCTGGCCGTGCGGGTCTGGAACCGCGACGAGTTGTTGACCGATCCTCTGGCCGCGGCCCAGGAATTCGTCAGCGCCGAAAAGGGACTGGAGACGCCCGACAAGGTCTTGGAAGGTGTCGGCCACATCCTGGCCGAGGCCATCAGCGAGATGGCGGCCGTGCGCGACGCCGTGCGCAAGGTGGTTTGGAAGTCCGGCAAGATCGCCACCAGCAAGGCAGATATTCCCGAGGGACAGGGACTGGAGTATCGCGATTACTTCGATTATTCCGAGCCTCTTTCGCAGGTGCCGCCGCACCGAGTGCTAGCGATCAACCGGGGAGACAAGGAAGGGCCGCTGAAGATCAGGCTCGAAGTCCCCCGCCCCGAGCTCGAGGCCGCCTTTTTCCATCAGCTTCCCCTGGAAGGCCATCCTCAGGCCGCGCTCTTCCGGACCGCGGCCATGGACGCCCTGGACCGCCTGATTCTCCCCAGCATGGAGCGCGAGGTCCGGCGCGATCTGACAGACGCCGCCGAGAAGCACGCTGTCGAGGTCTTCGCACGCAACCTTCGCAGTCTGCTGTTGCAACCGCCGATCCCCAAGCAGGTGGTTCTGGCGATCGACCCAGGACTGCGGTCTGGATGCAAGGTCGCAGTCCTCGACCCGCACGGGAACCTGGTCGATCACGGGGTGGTCTATCCCCACGCTCCCCAGAATCGACGTTCCGAGACCAAGCTGTTCCTGAAGGACCTCGTGGGTCGTCACAAGGTAGGTGTGGTCGCCATTGGCAACGGCACGGCCTGCCGGGAAACGGAGGAGCTGGTCGCCGAGATCATTGCCGAGGGAACCCAGTTCAGCCAGGGGGAGCCATCGCCGCAAGAAACCGGCGATACGCGGGCGCCCGGCGACAGTGTGCACCAGGAACCCAGCGCGGCAGCAGTTGGCGAGATCGAGACGCCCGAGTCGCCGCCGGCAGGCCACCAGGCGATCGTCGAGCAATCGATTGCGACGGACGAGGGTCGCCAACCCTCGGCCTCGCTCGAGCCGGAACACTCCGTCCCGCCCTCCGGTCTGAATCACCACGAGCTCGCGTCGAGTGGTTCCCCCGAATTGCCGGCCACGGATAACTCCCATGCTGTTCGGCACGAAGCTCTGACGGTACCGGAACGGAATGAAGAAACGCTTCCTCCGATCACCGGCGGCGCTCCGGAGCCGGTCTCTCCGGAGGCGGAAACCGAGTCCGATATGGCTCCAACACCCGGGGATGGCGAGACTGCGTCAGCCCCCCACCACGAGCGTCCTGACAACTCGGAACAGAACCACGCCCTATCAACATCAGCGCGTGCGGACGGGGAAACCCGATCCGATGAACCATCCGACGCCAGTGCCGGTGCGGAAGTGCATGAGGCGGCATCGGCAGAACCGGTTGCGAACTCCGTGTCCGAGTCCTCGGCACCCGAACAGGGTCCGGAAGCCGTCTCGATCGCTGCCAACCCGCCTGTCAATTCAGACAAGGCGATCGAAGCTGGGCAGTCGGATGCTTTCGCAGCCGGACCGGCTCCGGTCGAGGGCTCGGCGGAAGGTGCTGACGCGTCGTCGGCCCCGCCCGCCGGGCTGGAAACCCAGGCTGCGGTGGAGGCTCCGGCTCCTCCTGCGGAGGCGAAGCCCCCCCACGAGTCCCGCCGCGGCGGTTCGGGAAAGCACAATCATGGGCGTTCTCGAGGGTCTCGCCCCAAGTCGTCCGCGTCTCCCCCGCCACCCCCGGCCCCTCCGGCTCCACATGCCGCCGACCCTCTGCTGGCCCAGCTAGCGTATGTGATCGTCAATGAGGCCGGAGCCAGCGTTTACTCGACCAGCCAGATTGGCCGGGAAGAGCTTCCCGAGTTCGACGCAACGCTGCGCAGCGCGATCTCGATCGGACGCAGGCTCCAGGATCCGCTGGCCGAGCTGGTCAAGATCGAGCCCCAGAACATCGGTGTCGGACTCTACCAGCACGATGTCAACCCCAAGCAGCTCAAGGAGACGCTCGAGGCGGTCATTTCCAGTTGCGTCAACTTTGTGGGTGTCGATCTCAATACAGCCAGTGTGCCCTTGCTGCGGCATGTCTCGGGCCTCAATCAACTAACGGCCCGGAGGATCGTCGATTACCGCAAGGACAAAGGGACCTTCGCGACTCGTGAGCAGTTGATGGAGGTGGACGGAGTCGGGCCGGCGACCTACACCCAGGCGGCAGGATTCCTCAAGATCCCCGATGGTGTTCATCCGCTCGACCGCACCTGGATTCACCCCGAGAGCTACGCCATCGCGACCCTTCTGCTGGAGAGGTTCGGCAAGACTCCGGAGGTTGTGCGTGACAAGCAGGAGCTTCCCGAGCTGCATCGCCAGCTCGAGGAAGCCGTTGCGCCCGAACTGGCGAAAGAGCTGCAAGTCGGCGAGTTCACGCTCAGAGACATCGTCGAGGCCCTTGGCCGCCCCGAGCGCGACCCGCGCGAGGATCTGCCCAAGCCGATCTTCAAGAAGGGTATCCTCAAGCTCGAGGACCTGATTCCCGGCATGGAGCTGAAAGGCACCGTGCTCAACGTGGTCGATTTCGGCGCTTTCGTGGACATTGGCCTGAAGGACTCGGGACTCGTCCACATCAGTCAACTTGCCAATCGCTACATCAAGACCCCACATGATGTGGTGAGTGTGGGCGACGTGGTGACGGTTTGGGTGATGAGCGTCGATCAGGAGCGTAAACGGGTCTCACTGACGATGGTCAAGCCGGGGACCGAGCGGCAGCGTGGTGCCGCGCAGGGAGGCCAGCGCCGCGGCCAGGGAGGCGGAGAACAGCGGGAAGGACAGGCCGGCCAGGGCCAGGGTCAGGGGCGGCGTGATCGAGCACGGCCTCCGCGTCCCAGCGGATCGGCATTAACGTCGCCCCCGGTCGGCGCAGCTCCGATCGCCGCGCTGGCCGAACCACCAGCGCGCCGTCCCGATCGTGATCGCGGTGGAGCGCCTGGCGCGCAGGAACACGCTGGTCCCCCAGAAGGGGGTGCCGGCCTCGGCCCCGGACCGGTCAGCGGCCAAGCTTTCCCCGGGAACCGGCCTGGGCCTGGTTTCCCGGGCCCCGCGGGATCGGGTCGTGGCGGACCGCGGGGCGGACCGTTCGTGCCTGGCCCGGGGGGTGCCAGACCTGTACCAGGGCGGCAGGAACGGCCTCAGGGCCAGCGCGGCCCCTCGCGGCCTTCGCGCCCTAGCCCTCCGCCTCCGCCACTTTCGAAGGAAGCCCTCTCCGGCAGTGTGCCCTTGCGCACCTTCGGGCAGCTCAAGCAGCTATGGGAAGCGCGGGTCGATCCGACTCCGGAAGAGTTGGCCGCGGCCGCGGCAGCCCAAGCTCAAGCTGGCCAGCCGCAGGGCGAGCCGTCCGCGGTCGCAATTCCGCCCGGAGATTCTTCCCATCCGGAACAGGCCCACCCGGAATCCGCGCCGTCCGCGGAACCCGATTCGGGGGCGAACGAGACACAGTAAGTTGCGTGATCGCAAGAACGTACGGCACGAGGGCAAGGTGCGGCGGGCTACCGCTTTCCGGGTCGGTGATGATCTGGTCGATACTTGCCGGCGGTCGCGGGCAAAGGCAAAGAGCAGTGCCCGACCGAGCGATCGTCCTCAACTGACCAAGCTCGGGGCGCGTCGAACATGGGTGTTTTTGCCTGGCGTAACTTGCTGACCCGGCCGCTTCGCACGGTGCTGGCCCTGATCGGACTGTCGGTACCCATCCTGGGCGTGATGGGCTTGTTCAGCGTTTCCAACGGACTACGTGATCTGGTCGGTGAGACTCTGAGCCAGATCGAGGGCGTGATGATCATCCGGGAGAATGTTCCGAGCCCCGTCTTCAGCACCCTGCCCGCCAGCCTGGCCGACGATCTGAGACGACTGCCTGGTGTGCGAGCGGTCGCGCCGGAAGTCTGGGGCATTGCACCCAATATCGAGGGACGGGGTATGCTGGTGAGGGGCTTGTTGTCCAAGAAGGGAATGGGGTCGGTCTTCGACCAGCCCCTGATCTCGGGCCAGGACATCGCGGCCCACATGAACCTCAACAGCGCGGTTTTCCCGCGAGCCCTCAAGGAAAAGGGCGAAGGCCGGTTCTTGACCCTGGAAGACATCGGCAAACCGAACATCGTCATCAGCCGCAAGCTCGCGCGTGACTTTGCCGACCCGCAGGGAAATCCGCGCAAGCTCGGCGACAGCCTGCGCATCGCCGACAAGAACTACACGATCGTGGGCCTTTATGAAACCGGTTCGCTGCTCCTGGATGTGGTGATCGTCATGGATATCGAGACCGCGCGCAGCGTCCTGAACTTCGCCAAGGACTCGATCTCGAGCATCTACGTTGAGGCCAAGAACCCGGGTGGGTATGACGCCCTTTCGGCCACGATCGAGAAGGCCAATCCGGGAGTTGACGCCCGCAGTATGAACGAGGTCAAGGCGAACTTCGGCTCTCTGATGGGGCAGGTTGACAAGCTGCTCATGATGACCGTCAGCCTGGCGCTCATCGTGGGAATTGTCGGGATCATCAACACGATGCTGATGAGCACGACCGAGCGGTTCGTCGAGTTCGGCGTGCTCCGGACCAACGGCTGGTCGGAGGCCAATATCCTGACGCTCGTAACTCTGGAGAGCGCCTTCCTGGGGCTACTGGCGGGAATTGTCGGCTGCGTTCTGGCCCTGATAGGAACAACCATCGCCAATCAGTTTATCAGCGGAGGAGTGCACCTGGGAATCAATCCGTCGCTCCTGGGCATGGGCATCAGTCTTTCCGTCATCATGGGCACTCTGGGGGGCCTCTATCCGGCCTGGCGGGCTGCGCGGCTGGTTCCCATGGAAGCCATCCGGATCGGATCACATTGAGGCCACCCGATGATCGAAGTGGTAAACGTCTGGAAGTCGTACCGTAGCGGCATCCGCTGGGTGGAAGCCTTGCGGGGAATCAACTGTCGGATCGAACGCGGCAGGTTCGCGTTCATCGTCGGACCCAGCGGCTCGGGCAAGAGCACGCTCCTGTACCTGCTCGGGGCGCTCGACCAGCCGTCCAACGGTGAAATCCTGGTGAACGGCCAGAACCTGGTCACTATGTCCGAGGCCATGCAAAACCTCTATCGCCGCGAGCAGGTCGGCTTCATTTTCCAATCGTTCAACCTGATCAGCAACCTCTCAGCTCTGGAAAACGTGCTGGTGCCGTTCTTGCCCCGGGGTATCACGGCCGACCAGAGAGCGCGCGCCGGCGAACTGCTCAAGCAAGTCGGTCTGGAAGACCGCCTCGACCATCACCCTTACCAGCTCTCCGGGGGCGAGCAACAGCGCGTCGCCATCGCCCGAGCCCTGATCAAGCAACCGCTGCTCGTGCTGGCCGACGAACCGACCGGCGAACTCGACTCCAAGACGGGGGACGAGATCTACAAGATCCTCCGCTCGATGCAGCACACGTACCAGACGACCCTGGTCATCGTCACTCACGACCGCCGCTTCATCACTCCTGACGACCTCGTTCTGGAGATCCAGGACGGCCAGGTTGCACTTGAGAGCGGAGCGATCGCCGACGGCTCCTCCTGGCCCAACGGTTCGAAAGCCGAAGGCTCGGCGGGATCCAATGGCGAAGACTCCCCGGGACGCGGCGTGAGCCTCAAAGCCGGAGAATGACCTTACCGAAGGCCTGGTTCGACGCCAGCCGGGTGTAGCCGTCCCGTACCTCCTCCCACGGGAAGACGGCATCGACAACAGGGCGCACCGCTCCCCGTTCGAGCCAGGGCACGACTTGTCTGGCGAACAGGCGGGTGGCCACGATCTTCTCCTCGAGCGGCCGGGCTCGCAACGTTGTCCCGACCAGGGTGAGCCGCTTGCTCAAGATGGGCCCGAGGTCCAGGGGTGCCTTGCGCCCGCCCAGCAGCCCGACCAGGACGAGTCGTCCCTGCGTGGCAAGTGCCTTGAGATTGCCCGCGAGAACTCCCGCTCCCAGCACGTCGAGCACGACCTGAACGCCAGCGCCGGAGGTTTGCTGGAGGACTACCGCGACAAAGTCATGCTCAGAAGTGTCGATCGGCACGTCCACGCCCAGAGACCGGGCCCGCTCGAGCTTGTCGGCCGTCCGCGAGGTGCCGAAAACCGTGCAGCCCATGGCGTGGGCAACCTGTGCCGCCGCAGTGCCGACGCCGCTGCCGACGGCCTGGATCAGGACCGGCTCTCCGGGGCCGAGCCGACCCTGGGTAATCAGGGCATCGTGTGCGGTCAGGAAGACCTCGGGAACCGCCGCAGCCGCCACGAAATCGAGGTCAGCCGGGATCGGCACGGCCATTCGCTCATGCGTCACCAGGTACTCGGCCTGTGCTCCCCCGGCCACGATCCCGAAGACGCGATCGCCAACCTTGAGCGGCCCGGTCACATCCGGCCCAAGCGCGTCGACCTCGCCCGCGTACTCCAAACCGGGAATGTCCGAGGGAACCCCCGCGGGCGCCGGGTAAAGCCCGCTGGTCTGCAACAGGTCGGCTCGGTTCAGGCCGCAGGCTCGCACGCGCACGCGAAGCTGGTCTCCCCGTGGCTCGGGGGTTGAGACCTCGCAAAGCTCCAGAACCTCGGGCCCGCCGACCCCTGTGATCACGATGGCTTTCATGGCGAGCGCAATCCCCTCCCATGGCGACAGCGCTTTTTTGGGGATGGTTTCATTTGACATTACCGGAAACGGAAGTCGAGCTCAAAACCGTAAAGCCAAGGAATTCGTGGGTCGACCTTCTCGGCTCTGAGCTTGGCGGGCAAGTTCTCGTGGTGCCCACGTATTCTGGGAGTTGCTCTTCACCGATCCCTTTCACGACGGCGGAACAAATGTCGTTTCGAGTCCGCCTTACGCTGACGCGCCCGGTTGCGACGGCGGGTAGATGTAAGCTCCGTCTATACTAACTCCACCAAGTGAGGACCCACCGTACCAGGTCATCTCTGGATAGGGCTTCGGTTTCCGAACCGCAAACGGGCTATCCGGGACCTTAGGCTTGGTCGCTGCCAAGGCCGCCTCGGTGAGCGAGTCATTCAACCCGACCACCCTGATCTCGAACGGGTCGATCCACAGGTCGGGCATTTTCCGCAAGATGTCGTGAACGAGACGATAGGCCACTGCTGGCCCCTTGCCGTCCACGAGCGTGGACGCGAGGTACAGAAACCATTTCCCCTCGTCGGTCGGCTTTGCCCAGAAGGCGACTCGGACATCGAACCCGTTTGCAGCGAGCGCCTCGATGAGTCGCTTGCCCCTCTCGGTCTGTTCGCTCACCATTGTGTCTTGATCCATGGGAGCACTCCGTGTGCGCCGTCGGCAATGGCTGTGTAAAGCGCCTCCGCCTCGGTCTTGTCGATTCTGTGATACCGCTTCTCCTCCGACCAGTCCCGCGCCAGCGCCCAGTTGATCAGCAGGTCTGGATCCGCATCCGTGGCGGTTTTCCGTGCACCTTCCAGTTTGGCCAGCCCGATGAGCTTCTCGACGGCGTGCGTATAGCAGTTCTTCGAGAACTCTTTATCCGGGAATGCGTCCGTCGCGAGCAGCGTCTTGATAATGCACGCCTTGAGGGCGAGCTCCACGGCATACCCGGCCAGGTAATAGGCTCCGTTCCACTTCCCTTGGTCGAGCAAGGCCTTCGCCTCCGCCAGTCGCTGCTCGGCCATTTCCTGGAACTCGGCCCGGGTCACAATCAGCCTGCTCAATTCGAGGATCTCCCGAGGTTGACTACGTCCCTATTCTAACCGAATGCCGGAAGTTGACAAATTCCGTTCGGGGTCGCCACCAGCGGACGGCC
>JAFAHT010000328.1 GCA_019237095.1 Planctomycetaceae bacterium | reverse complement strand
CCCCCCTCCTCGCCGACCCGATTCTCCGCGGGAACCATGAGATCGCGGATCGTCACCGCGTTGGTGTGATTATTCATCATCACGCGGATCGGTTCGGCACGCACCGCGCCGTTCGCCTCGCGCAGATCCACGAGGAACAGCGAGAGCCCGCACGTTTTGTCGCCGGGTGGCGACGCCGAGGTGCGCGCGAGGAGGAGCATGAGATCGGAGTTCTGCAGCCTCGAGGTCCAGCGCTTCTCGCCGTTGACCACGTAGACATCGCCGTGCCGGACGGCTTCCGTGCGGATCTGGGTCGTGTCGCTGCCGGCCGCCGCTTCCGTGACGCCGAAGGCCTGCAGGCGCAATCCGCCGCGCGCGATCGGCGGCAGCCACCGTCGTTTTTGGGCCGGGGTGCCGGGGCGCAGCAGCGCTCCCATGATGTACATCTGGGCGTGGGCCGTACCCGCATTTCCGCCAGCATGGTTGATTTCCTCGGTGACGATCGCCGCGTCAGAAAGCGGCAAGCCCAGCCCGCCGTACTCGTCCGGGATCAGCGCGGCGAGGAGCCGATTCTGGGTGAACGCGCGGACGAACTCCTCGGGATAGGCCCGCTGTCGGTCGAGTTCGCGCCAGTACGCGTTGCCGAATGCGGCGCACGCCTCCCGCACGCGGGCGCGCAACACCTGCTGCGCCGGTGTGTCGGCCAGTCCGACTGGGCCCTCCGACGGGACCCCCGAAGGTTGGGACGATGCCGGCGGGGCTTTGTCTGATTCATGACTGTGTTCCCGCGGCTCGCGGGTCTCTTCCGCACGAGACATGACTTCTCCCTCTCTTTGGGACGCGGCTTCCGAGAGCATCGAGCGCCGATTTTCGCGGCCAAGACTCACCTACCAATCTAGACACTCCGACCCCATTTATTTAGAGTTAGCACGATCAATATTTTGGCCATACCCCTTCGACGGCCCTTAACGTGCAATTTTGTCCGTTCCGAGGAGTGACCCCAGATTACGGCCATCCCCGAGTTGCTCGGGCTCTTGGACCTCGAAGGGGCCGTGGTGACCATCGATGCCATGGGCTGTCAGAAAGACATCGCCGCCAAGATCGTCAGCGGGGGTGGCCAGTACGTGCTGGCCGTCAAGGAGAACCAGCCGCATCTCTACGAGGACATCGAGCGGGCGTTCGGCGAGGCTCTGGATCAGGGCGAGCCGGGGGTCGACTTCACCGAGTGCTAGACCGAAGGGCCCCGGAAGGGTCGCCAGGAGAGGCGCACTTGCTGTGAAATCACCAACCCGAAGGGGATCCGGGACGCGGGCCTGTGGACGGGGCTGACGGCGATCGTCATGGTGATCAGCGAATCGTCATGGTGATCAGCGAGCGGGTGGCCAAGGGTGTCGCCGGGAGTGAGACCCGCTACTTCATCGGGAGTGTGCCGCGGACGGCGGAGGAGTACCTGCGTTGGGTGCGTGGTCATTGGGGGATCGAGAACTCACTGCGCTGGGTGTTGGACGTCTGTTTCCGTGAGGACGACCAAAGGCATTGGGCGGGGTACAGCGCGGAGAATCTGGGGTGGCTCCGGAAGCTGGCGTTGTGTCTGCTCAAGGCCGAGAAGAGCCGTAGCAGCAAGGGAAAGAGTATCAACACCCGCCGCCTCGTAGCGGGGTGGAAGAACGATTACCTGTTAACTGTACTGGCCCAAATCCCTGAGAAATCTGGTGCGTAAGCCCTGCCCCCCCGGACGTCCGAAGGTGTGCTGTCCACATGCTTCGGGAAGCCTCGTCGCTTGTGCGACGCCTCCTTTCGCGGGTCCACGATGCGTTGCCCTGTCACAATTATTCCTTCATCAGATTCCGGGTGATTATCCGATCTTAACAGTCAGGTACCCGTCTGGGAAACTCCACCTCGCTCGATTTGGAAATCGAGCCGCTGAAGCCCATGACGCCAAAGGGGTTGAAACCATGTCACAGAGCAATCCTCCATTTTCGATGCTGGACGAGGCGACCATTGCCGCGGCAGAGTTGCGCCGCGACCCTTATGACTTCGCGTTCGTCGAGCAGGCACTCAGCCCTCGGTTCAAGGACGAGGTTCTCGCCGATGCACCGGAAATCCCCGATCGCGGCAGTTACGGCTTGCCCAGTCTTCGGTATGGACCCCGATTCGGGGCGGTCGTCGAAGACCTCCTCTCCCAGCGTTTCCGGCGACTGGTCGAGCAGAAATTCGACATGGATCTCACCCCCTACCCGCCGTGTATCGTGATGATGGGTAATACCACGGGCCATTACAACGAAGGTTACGCCCACCCCGATTCGAAGCACAAGATCGTCACTGTGCTGCTCGGGTTCAGCCGCGAGTGGCCCTATGAGCGAGGTCGGCTCAGGGTCTTGCGCAGCAACGATCGCGCTGATTACGCTTTCGAGTTCGCGCCCGAATTCGGCCGCATGCTGATGTTCCGCGTTTGCGATCATTCCTGGCATGGCTTTCTGCCACAAAAAGGTGCTCGCATGAGCATGCAACTGTGCTACGTCGACTCGGAGTGGTATGTCCGACGCGAATACGGGCGTCACGGCTTGAGCGCCCTCGCCAAGTCGGTTCCGCTGGTGCGCAAGATCATCGAATGGGCACCGCGTTAGGCGGCGGATCGGGTCGGACGCAGGTCTACTGAACGGCCTGCGACACTGACCGGCGGCCTGGATCGGCGGAACCGAGGCAAGGCAGCCAGTGCGCAATCACCGATCCGGAAGACTCAGGAACCGGCCAGATCAGTCCCGATTCAGCGAACCTTGTTCGGCAGGCCTGACCGGTGAAGCATTCATACGATCGTTATAGGAATTCCGATCTTTTTGCGATTCTAAGCCTTTTTGCTCTTCCAATCAATCGATTCTTCACGATACTCTTTTTACGAGTCTCATCCCAAAGGCCCAAATGGCCTGGGTCTTGGTAATCTTCTCCTGACAGGCAAGACCCGACCATGGCACGCATATGCCTTATTAACCCCCGCTTCCCAGTCTCGTTCTGGGGCCTCAATCATGGTCTTCCCCTGCTCGGTAAACGGGCCAACATGCCCATACTGGCGCTGCCCGTACTGGCAGGGCTGACACCGCCGGAGCACGAGGTTGTGGTCATTGACGAGAACATCGAAGAGATCGACTTTGATGCACTCGAGTCGTTCGACATCGTTGGGATCACCGGCATGACGGTCCAGCGCGACCGGATGCGCGAGATCCTGGTCGAACTTGCCGGCCGGGGTGTCTTCACGGTCGTGGGAGGGCCCTGGATCAGCGTGGCGGAGAACTGGTTCGACGGCCTGGTCGACGTGATCTTCGTGGGCGAGGCCGAGGAGACATGGCCCCGCTTTCTCGAGGAATGGGCGCGCGGGGAGTATGCGGGGCGTTACGAGCAAGCGGAGAAGACCGACATGACGAAGGTCCCGCTGCCTCGTTACGATCTGATCCGGTTCCGCGAATACGCCATGGGCTGTATCCAGACGTCGCGCGGCTGCCCGTACCAGTGTGAATTCTGCGACATCATCGTCATCTTTGGCCGGCGGCCGCGCATCAAGAAGCCCGCCCAAGTGCTCGCGGAGATCGACGCGCAGTATCGCCTGGGAACCCGGGTCATCTTCCTGGTCGACGATAACTTCATCGGCAACAAGAAGGCCGCCAAGGAAATCCTCCGCGCCATCATCGCCTGGCAGCAGCAGAACGGCTATCCGCTCACCTTCTTCACCGAGGCCTCGCTGGACCTGGCCGAGGACGAGGAACTGATGCGTCTGATGACCGAGGCCGGACTCGTCGCCGTATTCATCGGCATCGAGAGCCCCGACGAGGAGGCCCTGCGAGAGACCAAGAAGTACCAGAACGTCCGCGGCAGCCTGATCGAGCGCGTTCATCGCGTCCAGGCACACGGTCTGGAAGTCTATGCCGGCATGATCGTGGGCTTCGACAGCGATGACGAGACCGTGTTCGAACGGCAATTCGACTTCCTGAAGCAGGCACGGATCGTGGGGGCGATGACCGGTATGCTGTCCGCCATTCCCAAGACCCCGCTCTATGAGCGGCTCGAAGCCGACGGCAGGCTCGACAACGCGGCAATCGACGATCCGGAGATCGCCACCAATATCATTCCGCTCTTGATGACCCGCGAGACGCTCCGGGACGGCTGGCTCAACCTGATGGATCGCCTGTACCAGGTGGACAGCTTCCTGGATCGGTTCGATGACCTCTTCATCGAGAGTCGCATCCCGCTGGCCACGTACAGGATGACCTGGCTGCGCCGCCACCGGCCACTGAGCTACCTCAAGATCCAGGTTCTGACCATTCTTGGCGCACTCGTGCTGCTGTCGCGCATCTGGCTTGACCCCCGGACACGCCCTTACCGAGCGACGTACGCCCGTCACCTCCGAAAGCTCATCCTCTCTGGCCGCCCTCCTCGCTACCTCTTCCAGTTCGCATGGAAGTGTATCACTCATACCCATTTCGCGATCATGACCCGGAAGATGGTCCGGGGTGAATCGCGGCTGGTCAATACCTGATTTCGGTGTCCCGATCAAAGCCGAGCCCCGGAACAGGCGATTGCAAGAGCGACGCGCAGTCGTCGAGCTTCACCCACTACCGTTGCGCTGTGCCCGGCCCAGGCTACTGTGCCGCCGCTTGAACTGGATGCGCTCGAGACCGTATTTCTGAAGCTTCTGGGTGACGCTTCGCCGCGACAGGCCGCTGTGACGGGCGCACCGCGCGACGTTGCCGTGGTACTCGGAGAGGATCCGCAGAAAGTACTCGCGCTCGACCTGGCTTACAAGGTCGTCGGTAAGGTCGGGAAGCCGCCTGTCGATGTCGATGAGCGCACAGCCCGTGAGCTTCCGTGGCAGCCGGGGCGACAGCGTCTCGGGAAGGTTCTCGCGGCGGATGAACGAACCTTTGGCGAAGGCGATCGCCGACTTGATGGCGTTCTCCAACTCGCGGACGTTGCCGGGCCACGCATGCTGAAGCAAGGCCTGCATCGCGTCGGCGTCGATCTCGGTGACGGGTATCGCCGAGCTTGACCGATACCGCTGCAGGAAGTGGGTTGCCAGGAGTGGGATGTCTTCCTTGCGCTCGCGAAGCGGAGGAAGCTCCAGGCGGATCACGTTCAGCCGATAGAAGAGGTCCTTGCGGAACCGGCCGGCATCGACTTCGTCCTCAAGTCGCTTGTGGGTTGCGGCGATGATTCGCACATCGACCTTGACCGACTCGGTCCCCCCCACGCGCTCGAACACGCCTGTCTGCAAGACGCGCAGCAACCTTGCCTGCATGGCAGGGGCCACGTCGCCCACCTCGTCGAGCAGTAACGTTCCCCCATCGGCCTGTTCAAAGCGGCCGATCTTGCGCCGCTCGGCACCGGTGAATGAGCCCTTTTCGTGGCCGAAGAGCTCGCTTTCCAGCAGCGCGTCGTTGAGCACCGCGCAGTTGAGAGCGACGAACGGCCCCTCGCGGCGGCTGCTCGCGGCATGGAGCGCCTGGGCGACCAGCTCCTTGCCTGTTCCGGTCTCGCCCAGCAGCAAGACCGTCGACCCCAGCGGGCCGACCTGCTCGATGAGGTCGAAGATCCGCCGCATCTTCGAGCTCTTGGAAACCATCGTATGGAAGCTGTAGTCCTCGCGCAACTGGGTCCGCAGCTCCTCGAGCTCGTCGATCAGCCGCCGTCGCTCCAGGGTCCGTTTGACGAGGACGCGGAGATGATCCGGATCATAGGGCTTGGTCAGAAAATCGTCCGCGCCGGCTTTCATGGTGCGCAGCGCATCGGCGGTGTCGCCGTAGGCGGTGAGCACGATGACTCCCACCGGGATTCGCTCGGCGCGCAGGCTGGAAAGAAGGTCGAGTCCGCTCAGGTCGGGCATGCGCAGGTCGGTGATCACCAGATGAAACGTTTTGCCGCGCAGCCGCTCCAGCGCCGAGTGGCCATCCGCCGCCGTCTCGACCTCATGGCCCTCAACCTCCAGGACCCTCCGAAGGTGGTCGCGGTTGAACTCCATGTCATCGACCGCCAGAATGCGCCTGGTCATCGGGCACTTCCGTCCTTTGAAGAATGACTCCCGAAACTCGTCTCTTTTCCGTGCTGAACGGTGCTTGCCAATCCGCAGGTCCTGTTGAACCGCGAAACCGGGATCAATTGCGATTTCAGCCTCGAGGAAGAACCGGTTGGGCGTCGGGCAAGGCCGGGCTGTCGGGTTCGCGATCGAGCGGAGAGGGCAGCGCGGGGCCCGGTTCCGGCGGCGCGGGCTCTGCCCGGGGTGCCTCTGGTTTGGCTCCTTGCAGGGGCGGGGCGGGGGCCAGTGCCGGCGCCGGTTGGCGGGGAGCCCGATTGTTGGGGCCTTCGGAGCGAAGAACTGGAGCGCCCCGGCGGGGTGGGACAGGTCGCAGCGATCGGGCGCCTGAGCGATCGAGCGGGCCCGCCGGGTTGAGCGGTCCCTGGGGCCTTTGCCGCGTTGCAACCACGACGTCTTCCCGCTTGCCTTCCCGCTCGATCGTGAGTCGAAACTCCTGGCCGATTGGCGCCTCGTCGACGGCCTTCGAGAATTCCTCCCGATTCGTGATCGGATGGCCGTCAAGGGACACGATCCGGTCGCCAACCCGCAGACCGGCCTCGGCCGCCGGGCTCCCGGCGCTCAAACCCGTGACTACCAGGCCCGATGCCTGGCCCGTGGGATCAAGGCTCAGGCCGCCTCCCGGGGCGATCATCACGCCGAGATAACCACGCCTCACCCGGCCAAATTCGGCCAGGTCGCTGACGCAGCGGCGGGCGCGCTCGGCGGGGATCGCCAAGCCGAACCCGTCGGGCCATCCCCGAGGGTCGAGCCGGGCCCGGTTGATTCCCACGATCCTGCCCTCAAGGTCGATCAGCGGACCTCCCGAGCCGACGCTGCCGATGACCGCGTCGGTTCGCAGCAGGTCGTCCTGGGCGCCCGTGGCGCGACCGCTCACGATCCCGGCCGAGACGGTTCCCGCACGGCCAGAGGACCGACCGATCGACAGGACCCAGTCGCCTAGCTGCAAGGCTTCGGAACTGCCCCACTCGGCCTCTTTCGCACGCACGCTTCGGGGCTCGACGGCAAGCACGACCAACTCGGTTTGCGGGTCGCGAACCACGCGATCGGTTTCCACTTCCCGTCCGTCCTCATAGATCACGGCGACCCGCGACGCGCCGGCGATCGCCTGATCCGATGTCAAGATCAGGCCCCGAGCGGCATCCACAACAACGCCAGAACCGCCTGGCAGTCGATCCGACTCGCCAGGATGGCCCGGCATGTCGTTGAGCCCGCCCGGAAACACCGGTCTGCCAAGCAAGCCGTAGGGGACCCCTCGCCCCAGCAGACCTATGGGGCGGACGGCGACGACCGAGGGAAGCATCTTCTCTGCAGCCTTGCGGAAACTGGCGGAGAGAGTCTCGGCCTCACGCTGGGCAAGCGCCGGGCTGGCGCCTGCAAGGCCGACTGCCAGAATGAGCAGCCATTTGCCAAACGCCCGGGTATGTCGAGAACGGCAAGACATGGCAGTCGCTCCATCGGCGTGTTCGATCGCGTTCCGTCGTCTACTCATCCAGATGACACTTCCGTGACCGGAACCGAATCGGCGATCCGGTTTCCTCGGACCACGGCATGGTCGCCAATATACCGTGAAGACCGCTCTGCTCGCAATCCTGCCAGACACGTGTTGGGGTGCACCCCACGTGTTGCCTTACGGCTTGGGGTCGTTTGGCCTGGCATCGCCGCGCGTCGCCTTGGGCGCATCGGTCGCCGCGGGTCGCCGCCGATCCTTACGAGTCTTGGTGCCCTGGGAGCCAGGGGAGGTCACGAACCACGACTCCACGATTGCCTCGGGGCTGAGAAACGGCAGTACCGTCTTCCGCCGTCCCCCCGAGAGATGGACGACCACGAGTTTGGCCCGCGGATCATCGGGCACGAGCGTGTGCGTCTCTTTTTTCTCTTCGGCCGTCCCCTCGTGGGTGATCGTCTCGAGGGTGAGCCGGGTTGGTGGTTTGTCGGGATTGGTGTAGATCGTCGTGATGCGGACCGTGTAGTCGCCATTGAAGCCGCGGGGGCATACGTAGATTTCCTCCGGGTGATTGCCGTAACCATTCTTGATGATAGATCCGCCGAAGACAGTCCGGGGCATCGAAAACCGGGCCACGGCGCCGAGCGGTTCCTGGATGGCCAGGTCATAATCGGCATCGCCGTCCCAGGTCAAGCGAATGAAGAGGTCGCGGGCCTCGGCGGCCGGCAGCCGGGCCAGCAGCTCATCGGCCTCCTTGCCGCGTGCTTTCTCGCGGAGCTTGCCGGCCAACTCTTCGGCCTGCTTGCGCGCCTCGCGGCGGAAATAGTCGTCGCTGCCCGGCCAGCCCAGTGCCAGCAAGCGGTCGATGGAGTCACCCATCCGCTTCGGATCCTTGGTCTTCCGCGCCAGGTTGATCGACATAACAAGCGGCTCGGAGCGATGGGGAACCTTGGCGGCGGCCTCGTCCAGCAGGGGTCCAATCCGTTCGTAATATCCCTTGAGGAACAAGGCGTCCGCGGCCTTGACCAAGTCGTTCGGGTTGTGCGTTCGCTGGGCTGCATCGGCCGCGTAGTTGAGCGCGAGCTTGATATCCTCCGGCTTGCCCTTGAGCTCCTCGACGGCGATCGCCAGTGCGATGTACATCCACGGTTCGCGATCCTTCGACCCCCGATGGTTCAAGTAGCCGAGCAGCGCGGCATGAACGTCGGTGAACTTCTGGCTCAGGTTGAGCAGCCGGAGCGTCTCGCGAAGTTGGTCGGAAGATTCGTCGTGCTTGCGGTAATACTCGGACCAGAACTTGTAGGGGTCCGAAGGCCCGGCTGGCCGGCCCGTGCCCGCGGCCACCGAGCCGGGACCGATGGGAATCAGGGCGGGGCGAACGCCGCCTCCCGGAGCAACCGGGCGGATCATGGGGCCAGCGGCGGGGTCATCCCGCGGCCGCTTCGACTTCACGACCGGCCCATCAGCAGCCGGCGAACGAGACGCGCGACCGGCCGGTGCTTGACCAGCCTGGCCCCGCGAGGTGGAACGAGTTTTGGACGACGATGAACCAGGATCAAGCTGGTTCAATTCCTTTTTTTTTCCATATAGGCGCTGCCGGGATCCTGGGACTGAGGCTCAACGGGGACGGACATCATGCCCATACCGCCCATGCCGCCGCCCATACCGCCCATGCCCATGCCGCCCATACCGCCCATGCCCATGCCGCCCATACCGCCCATACCCATGCCGCCGTACCCCATGAGCGAGAGCGGGATGATCGCGAGGTCAGCCACGGGGTAGACGCGGATCTCGGTCTGCTGGTCTTCGGATTCCTGGGAGGTGATCATCAAGAAGCCGTCCTTGACCGTGTAGGTCAGGCCGAGCTGCTTGAGCAGCAACCGCAGGGTCGTCTTGAGAGGAACGCCCTCCAGGTCGATCGAGACCGGCGAGGTCAGGGTCTTGTCGGCCTCTTGCATGCCCAGCGGATCGACGTAAATTGGGATGCCCGTGTCGTTGGCGTCCTGGGTTGCCGTCTTGATATATTTGAGGACGTCTTCCAGCGGGGTCTCGTTGGGGAACGACATCGCGATCGGCTGGTCGAGCTTGGCCTGGATCGACTTGGTCTTGGCGTCGCGCTCGAAGACATCGACGGCCTTGCCGTACCGGGCGATCCGTCGCTCGGATAAGGTTCGCCAGACTTCGGCATCAGGATATTCGATGTACTGATTGTCCGGAAATGGTACGCCCGCTCGGGTGACGTCTTGCATGGTCAGCAAGTAGCGGAACGACTGGAGTTGTCGGAATTGCAGCTCCTGGAAAAGGAAGCCCATGGTCATCGAGGTGAACATGCCGGCGTACGGAGCGGGATCCCAGTCGCTGTAGGGTATGGTTCCCCGCCGCATGAGCGCACGGGCATGCTGAGCGACGACGCGGGCTGAGTAGAACGGGGCAGCCGCCGCGGTGATGTTGCCGTAGCCGCCACCGTACAGGACGTTGTAGACCCCTTCGTCCATGAGCAGGGCAAACTGGGTCATCATCGCCTTGATGGTTTCCTGGTTGGTCAGGAACTCGGAGACGGCGCGGGAACGCTGCACGGAGGCCGCCTGCAGTCGCTGCTGCTCGGCACGCTCGGCGACGATTCGCTCTTCGTCACGAACCGTGGTGAGTATCTGGGCCTGAATTCGCTTGTCCAGGGCCGAGCGGACGCTCTCGGGGACGTTGGTCGCGGAGCGAACGTAATTTTGCGCCAGTCGCAGATTGGTCAGTGCGGCCTCGGGCTGCCCCGAGGCAACCAGATTACGTGCCGCCTGGAGCCGCTGCTCGACGTCGCTGGTGAGCTGCTGGCGGGCGACGGTGTCTTCCCGATCACTTTGCTCCAGCGTGGCATGGGGCCCTGCACTGGACTGGGGCTGATCGGCACTGGCTGCCGTGGGGGCGGGGGCGGGGACGATCGGAATGCCGGGGATAGGCTGACCGTTGCCGGCGGGGGCGGGCATGCCGGCGGCAGGCGCCGTGACGCCGGGAGCCGGCGGAGGCGTTGTCGGCCCGGCCGGCGGCTGAGCCGGCGCAGGCTCCTGGAAGGCAACGTGGACCACGCGGTCTTGCTCCGCCTTGGTGTCCTTCAATCCCCGGGTGGCGTCAGCGTTACCGGGATCAAGCGCCAGCGCCTTTTGAAAGAAGGTTTGGGCCATCGCCGTGGCCCCCTGGGCGAGCGCCTGACGCCCCAAGTCGTTCAGTTGAGAGGCCAGCAGTGGGCCGTCGTCACCGAGTGCCACGACCCCGGACAGCAACACGCCACCCAGCGTCAATAGCCCGGCACCTTTCCACAGCCGCGTGGTTCGAGACATGTTCCATGGCTCTCCAGCAGAAGGGTTCACCGCCACCAGGACCGGCTTGGACGCTAGATGCTCTCCCTGTTTACTTTACGGTCATTGCTTCAGCTAAGCAAGCGGACGTACGATTTCCGGTTAACCGGTAGCAGCACTCCGGGGAGAACAGTAAGCCGGAGCCAACCTCAGCTCGCGGACCTCGTCGCGGACCGGTTCGGTCGGGCTGGACCCACAAAGCTGCACATCATGACGTCTGGTCAAACCACGCGGCCGCGGGCGACTGGCTCTCGCTCGACATCCATTATGCCACATGGTTCGCGGTTCGGCCAAAATCGATCCCCAGTACGGTCAGGATCGCCACCTGCCCCGCCCCGCTCCTTCCAAGCCCGACGGCACCCCGCCAGGCTCGCCCGACCCGCGGCGATCGCCTTCCGTACGCCCGTCTTTGACACCTCCCCTCGCGTGTTCTAGAAGTTCTTCAAATGCAAAAGCTTTGGCTGCTTACGAATGATTGCTCGGATTACGGGACCGCTCGACACCGAACCGGCAAAAGCCGGCGGCAACAACCGGATATAGCGCCGGAAATGGATCCCCAGGTGGTTGGCGCGGCGACCGCTCTCCGTTTATTGCGAGATCGAAGGCCATGACCAAGGATGATGATCAGACGAAATCAAAGGCCCCCGAATTCGATTTTTCCACGTTTCCCTCAAACGCCCTCTTCCATGAGCGCCGCTACGGCCATGATCGAAGGACGCCCCCGGCCGGGCCTGGGACAACCGCCGGATCTCCTCCGAACCCCGAGCGGGTTCGACCGGAACGGCGAGCCCGCAAGGAACGGCGGAAGAGGATCGATCCGACCACGTTCGATAAACAGTACACCGAAGACGAACTCGAGTTCATGAACGCAATGCAGCGCTTCAAGGAACAAACCGGCAAAGCCTTCCCAACCCATGGCGAGGTCATCAGGGTCGCCGTCTCGTTGGGGTATCGCAAGCCAATCGCGGAGAAGCCATCCTCTTCCCGGGACGGCAGCAGAACCACCGCCAAGTCAAGTTCCCGATCCGCTGAAATCAACCCTGATCAAACGGCCGATTCTTAACGCTCCAGAGTAAAGCAGAAACAGGCGAGCTTGCGGCCCGCCTGCATTCCGTAAAGACGACGGATCATCGACCTGTTTCTCGTTCAGTTCGCTTGTGAGACGGTCACCAGGGCCGGCCCGGTGAATACGTTCACCCAGGCGTAGACGGCATCCCTGGTCAGCTTCACGGCCCGGCTGAGCTCGCGAGCGGAATGCGGGGCTGGCACATCGATCTTCGCCGTGTGCACGACAGTTTCGGCCGGGATGTTGAACCCGTCATTGCGGAAATTCAGCTCAAACGCGGTACCCACATAGTAATCGCAGCTAACTTCCAGGGACTCGAACTGTGGCGTTGCCGCGGTGAGGGGAGCCTTCGCTGCTGGTGTGGGTGCTCCAAACCCGTCGCCTTGCCGAACCAGCTCACCGGCCACCTCGATGTCCAAATCGTCCGGCAGCTCACGAGTCTCAGTCACCGCGGGGGACAGCGGCGGGCGTACGGCAACTGGCGTCGCCGACGGCTTCGTTGGCACCATCGGTGGTGCGGGCAGCACACTCTTCGCCGGGGGCGTCAGCTCACCGGCAAAGTAAAGGCTCGTGCTGGTTTCCATCGGACCAAAGGTCGATTCTGAGGCCACGGCAGGCCGCGACGGACTGGTCACGGGAGGCCGCGGCGCACTGGCCACGGCAGGCCGCGGCGCACCGGGCACGGCAGGATTGATCCCGATTCCTTGGCTGAGCTGAATCAACTTTTCAGCGACGCCGCCACGGGGATTCTTGGCCACGACGATCGGCTCGAATCGCCGGGGTGGGGATGCCGGGAAGACCACCCGGGGGAGCACAGAACCCAACATCCTGCGCCACTGAGCCAACTCGAGCTGGACCCCTCGATAGACCTTTCTGACCACGGGGATGGGGTCGAACCGAACGGTCGCGGCCGGTTTCCGGACCACCCGTGGCGGCACCACGCCGATCCCCTCGTTCTTGAGATTGAGTTTGTAGGCGATGCCCAGGCTGAGCTTCTCGCCAACCCAGATCGGCTCGAATGGCTTCCTCTCCCGTACGAAAGACACCGGTCGCACTGTGGCGGACTGGGTGTCTTGAAGCAATGCCGGCTTGCTGGAAAAAGCCGCGGACGGTGCGTTCGGCGGGCCGGGCCGGGCCGACGGCTCCGGGGCAGTGGCGGGGAGGAAAGATCTCGCAGGATGAGGAGCGAGACGCTTCATGTCGTAAAAGTCGCTGACGATCACGTAATCCGGGGTTTGCGGGTTCCGGGTGTCCCAATCGGCGAATCTGGCATTCATCCAGTTCTGAGTGGAGGCGACCCAACTCTCGATCACAGGCGCGCTGGGAATCGTTAAGCCCATCGCCGCCACCAGACTGACCAAGACCAGTCGTAAAGTCATCGGTCGTTCTCCAGGTCGTGTTGTCTTCATCGCTCGTAGAAGCCATCCATCTTCAATTCAAGCTGTTCTTGTTCAGACCTCCGTTGTCCTTGGTTAAAAGTATCGACGAGGCAAAACAGAGGCTTTAGAAACTTAGGGGCATCTAAGAAAAGAGGGGGTATTTTCGAAGCTTATCCGCTCAAGGAAAGATGTCTTGCCGCAGTCTCTTTTCGGACTGGGTCCGATCGACGGAACATCCAAGGCGGGTTTCGCGTGGTCAAGTGCCGGCAAAATCCTTAGGATTGGCACCGCTGACCGCAAGGGAGACCTTGCCTTGTTCCGAGGCGTGGCCGCGGGGAGTGGCGAGAACATGCCGAATGCGGTTTTGGTGACCGGCGCAGGGGGCTTCATTGGCAGCCATCTAACCGAACGACTGGTTCGTGACGGACACCGGGTGCGCGTATTGGTGCGGTACAATGGTCGCGACGACCGGGGTCATCTCGACGACTTGCCGGCGGACATCCAGGCCGAGCTCGAGGTGCACCGGGGCGACCTCAAGGATCCCGAGGCAATCCGTGCGGCCGTGGCGGACCGAGCTTGGGTGTTTCACCTGGGGGCTTTGATCGCGATCCCTTATTCGTATCAGAACCCGCACGACGTGGTGCAGACGAATGTCCTGGGCACGGCTCACGTCCTGGACGCTTGTCGAGGCTCTTCGGCACTCGAGCGGCTGGTCCTGACTTCGACCTCGGAAGTCTACGGCACAGCGCGGTATGTGCCGATCGATGAGCAGCATCCGCTGTGCGGGCAATCTCCTTACGCCGCGACCAAGATCGCCGCCGATGCACTGGGGGAGAGTTATCACCGCTCATTCGGCCTGCCGGTGACAATTCTTCGCCCCTTCAACACCTTTGGGCCCCGGCAATCGGCCCGTGCCATCATACCGACGATCATCAGCCAGGCCCTGGTGCGGCCCGTGGTGAAGCTGGGTCGGATCGACCCCCGCCGCGACCTGACCTATGTCAAGGACACGGCCCAGGGATTCGTCGCGATCGCCGCCTGCGAGGGGGCCGTGGGGCGGGCCGTGAACATTGGCCGGGGCGAGGACATCTCGATCGGCGAACTGGTCGAGCGGATTGGCCGGCTGCTGGGCCGCCCGATCACCGTCGAATCCGAGACCGACCGCCTCCGTCCCGCGGCCAGCGAGGTCGAGCGCCTGCTCGCCGGCACCGCGCTGGCCCAGTCGCTCTGGAACTGGAAACCTCGGTACAGCCTCGATCAGGGTCTGGAAGAAACCATCGCCTGGATCCGCGAGCACATCGGGCGGTTCCGGACCGAGACTTACACGACATGAAAGCGTCGGGGCGATTCAAGTCGTTGCGGAGAGCGGCCAACAGGGTCGGAATACCGCCGGGATTGCGACGCCGAATCGATGCGGGGTAACCTGGAATAGCATTCTCCCGGACCTTCCTGCTCCTCGACCCGGAATCCGCATGATCATCGACTGGACCCCGCTGGCTGACCTGATCGAAACCCGTGACCGCTTCCTGGTGACGACGCACGTCCGGCCCGATGGGGATGCGCTCGGATCCGAGGTGGGAATGGCGGGGCTGCTGAGGCAGAAGGGGAAGGATGTCCGAGTGGTCAACGTCAGCCACACACCGCCCCGGTATGACTTTCTCGATCCCGACGGATCGTTGTTCGAGCATTTCGGGACCGCGGTCCACCCCGCCGATCTGGCGGATCGCGAGGTTGCACTGATTCTCGACCTCTCGGCGTGGAGCCAGCTTGGCGACATGGCCGAATATGTTCGATCTTTCCCGGGGCCTCGCGTGGTGATCGATCACCACCTCAGCCAGGACGACCTGGGTGCGCTATTCATCAAGGACACGGCGGCCGAGGCGACAGGAATTCTCGTGATGTCGGCGGTCGCTGCGCTGGGAGCAGCGCTGACCCGCGAGGTGGCCACGGGGTTGCTCACGGCGATCGCCATGGATACCGGCTGGTTTCGCCACACCAATACGCGACCCGGGACGCTTCGCGCCGTGGCCGAGCTGATCGAGGCGGGCGCCGATATCGCGGCGATCTACCGCGACCTTTTCGAGCGCAATACCCTGGGACGGCTGCGGCTGATGGGCGAGACGCTCTCGGGATTGCAGACCGACATGGGCGGCAGGGTTGCCTACGCGACCATCTCACGCGCCGACCTGGAGCGGACCGGCGCAATTCCCCAGGATTCGGAAGACATGGTCGATTTCACGGTCAGCCTGCGCGGAGTCGAGGTGGGCATGCTCTTCATCGAGCAGGCCCGCGGCGGGGTCAAGGTGTCGCTGCGGTCGCGCAACGGGCTCGATTGCGCGCAACTGGCCGCAACGCTGGGAGGCGGCGGGCACCGGGCCGCGGCCGGGGCCACCCTTCCCGGGGAAATGGCCGAGAACGTGGACCGCGTGCTCCGCGCGGTACGCCAGGCTCTTGATCCCGCCACGGTTGCCGCGCAAGGATAGCGGACTCCGATTGGCGAGTGAGTGATTGACAGTACTCGCCCGGCGCGCGCTGAACCAGCACTGATCCCTCTTCAGGGAGTTCACGGAGTGACCCGCCGCGATTTCTACCGTTATGGCAGCATCGTTCTGGGTAGCCTGATCAAGCTGGTGATCGCCGTGCCGGCGGTCGCCTTTCTGGCCTCACCCCTGCGCAAGAGGGGTCAGGACGCCGGGGAAGTCGCTTTCGCGGCCCTGACCAGCCTGAATCAGCTCAAGGTGGGGGTCCCGCGATCGTTCGCGATCATCCAGGATCAAACCGACGCCTGGATCAAGTATCCCAGCGAGCCGGTTGGTTCGGTCTGGTTGATCCGCCAGCCGGCTGGCACCAAGCCCGAGGTGATCGCCTTCACGGTGGAGTGCCCGCATCTGGGCTGCGCCATCAACCTGACCGCCGACGGCAAGAGCTTTCTTTGTCCCTGCCACGCCAGCGCGTTCGACTTCGATGGCAAGCCGCAAAACCAGGTGCCACCGCGACCCATGGACCGGCTTGACGTCGAGTTGACCGCCGAGCCCGACCCCCAGGTTCGCGTCAAGTTCCAACGGTTCCGAACCCTGGCCCAGGAGAGGATTCCCCTTGCTTGACCAACTTGCCGAGTGGCTGGATGACCGGACCGGTTACCGGACCTTGATCCGCACGTTCAGCGAAGAGCAGATTCAGGGCGGCGCCCGCTGGCGCTATGTCTTCGGCTCGACGCTCGCCTCGGTCTTCTTGATCCAGGCCGTGACCGGCGTGCTGATGATGACAGCCTACAGCCCGTCGTCGGCGAGCGCCTGGGGCAGTGTGTACTACATCAATAACATCATGTGGATGGGCTGGTTCATCCGCGGTTTGCACCATTTCGGGGCGTCGACGGTGATGGTGCTGCTGGTTTTCCACCTGCTTCAGGTGGTGCTCACCGGCGCCTACCGCAAGCCTCGCGAGGTCAACTGGTGGTTCGGCCTGGCCCTGTTGGTGCTGACGGTGAGCTTCGGCCACACCGGCTACCAGCTTCCCTGGGACCAGAAGGGCTACTGGGCCACCAAGGTCATGACCAACATCCTGGGCGGGGCCCCACTCTTCGGCCCGTATCTCAAAACGATCGTGGTCGGGGGCACGGAGTACGGCAACCAGACGATCACCCGCCTTTACGGCCTGCACGTGGCCATCCTGCCGATCCTGATGATCCTCTGCCTCTGGGCCCACGTGATGCTTGCCCGGCGGCACGGGCTGACGCCTCCCGCGCGACCGGAGCGGTGGGCCGCCGAGACCTACTGGCCGGCGCAGACCTTCAGAAACGTTGCCTTCCTGAGCATCGTTGTGGGAATCATGGTCTCCCTGGATCTGATCAAGGGAGGTGCTCCGCTCGACGCGCCGGCCGACCCCTCGAGCTCCGACTACCCGGCCCGGCCCGAGTGGTTCTTCCTCTGCCTCTTTCAGATGCTCAGGCACTTCCCGGGCCGCCTCGAGTGGGTCGGCTCGATCGTCATCCCCTCGACCATTCTCCTGGTCCTGTTCCTGGTGCCGCTGCTGGACCGGATCTTGCCCTCGAGGTTCCTCCATTTTCTCGCGTGTGCAGGGGTGTTTGGGCTGCTGGGAGGCGCCGGCTACTTGACCGTCGAGGCCCTCAAGGCCGACGCGGCCGACCCGCAGTTTCAGGAAGCCAGGCGGAAGGCCGATGCGGCCCACGAGCGGGCACTTTTCCTCGCGGCGAGCCCTCAGGCCGGCATCCCGCCGGAAGGAGCCGGGTTCCTGCTGCGGCACGACCCGCTAACCCACGGGCATGCCGCCCTGGAGAAGAAGTGCCTGGGCTGCCATTTCTTGGGCGGACAGGGCACCGGCGAGCAGACCGCGGCCGACCTCAAGGGCTTCGGCTCCCGCACCTGGGTTCGCGGCCTGCTTGAGAACCCCGCGGCGACCGCCTATTTCGGCAAGGTCCCCAGCTTGGGCGGGATGAGGGAATGGAAGAAGAGATCGAAGCTCAATGGCAAGCAGCTCGACGACGTGGCCGATTTCGTCGCGTCGTTCGCCCGGATCCCCGACGACTTGACCGCCGAGGAGTGGCTGATCAGCCCCGGCGTGGCCGAACACCCCGGCAATCAGCCGTTCCAGAAAGAATGCGGCCAGTGTCACATCATCGAGGGCTTCACCGAGGGAGGCACGCGCGACGCGCCGGGGCTATTTGCCTGGGGCTCGACCCGGTGGCTCAGCCGGATGATTCGCAAGCCCGGCGCCCCCGACCTCTACGGCTTCTTCGAGGATAAGGCGCAAATGCCCCCATTCGGCCCCGACCAGTTGCGCGGCAACGACCTCGAGATGATTATCCGCTTCCTGCACAACGATTACCCCCTCATGCCCGGCACCGAATTGAAGGGAACAGTGGCGGGGGTAACCGTCAAGATGAATGATCAGGTCGCGGATCAAAAGTATTGAGTATCGGTGAATTCGCTGATAGAAAATCGATTCATTACCCGCTTCCACGCTCCGACCCATGATGGGCGCTCACCGCGCTTCCCAAATCGAGCTCTCCAAGGGTCGGTTCACGCCATCGCTGCTCAGGTGACCATTGTGACCGGCCCGGAGTCCGGATCGGTTCCGAAAACTCGGCTTCCCAACCAGACGTCGCTTCGAAAAAACCCGAAAAACCCGCCAGTTTCTTGGGGATTTTTCTTGAAGTTGGCGATCGGCCGTGGTTAGACTTGCCGCGCCTTGAGTGATCGACCGCGATGACCATTGCGGTACGGTTCGAGACGGTCAACGAATGGATTTCGCTGAGCCCTATTCACGGAAAGGACGCCGACCATGAATCACCGTCCGCTCATCGGTATCAACACCGACTTCCGGGTCTCTCCCAAGACCAAGGTTACTTGCAGCCTCACTCCCAGCGGCTATTACGATTGCTTGCTGACGGCCAATGCCCTGCCGGTCATGATTCCTCCCCTGATCAGGGAGAGCGAGCTCTTGCCGATCCTTGAGCAACTCGACGGCGTGGTATTGACCGGAGGCGACGATCTCGACCCGCGCAAGCTGGGGATGTCACATCACCCGTCGGTGACGTTGATCTCCGAGCGCCGGGAGATCGCCGACCGCCTGCTCTGCAAACTCGTCCAGCAGGCCCGGATCCCGACGCTCGGCATCGGCCTGGGAATGCAAGAGTTAAACGTCGTCTCCGGTGGCGGCCTGTTCGTCCACCTCCCCGAGGACATGCCCAGGAGCATTCCTCATTACGATCCCCACGGCGGTGCCCATCGCCATACCGTGGTCATGCAGCCCAAGACCCGGCTCGAGGAGATCTACGGACCGGGCGAGATCCGGGTGAACAGCTACCATCACCAGGGCGTCCGCAAGCTTGCCCCGAACTTCCGGGTGGCCGCGCTGGCGCCCGACGGCCTCATCGAGGCTTTTGAGGGCAAGGACCCGGGCTGGTGGGTCGTCGGCGTGCAGTGGCACCCGGAGAACGAAGGACACATCTCGCTGGATATGCAGCTAATCGAATCGTTTGTCCAGGCCGCCGCCTCGGGCAAATGCACCCCGGCGCTCGCCAAGGTGGGCTGAGCCGGGCACACTGTCCTGGCCGCAGCGTTTCCCATCAGGCTGAATGCAAATCCTCGTTTTCCAGATTCCAGAAGCGTCACGAGACCGTGGCGTTTCTGGGATCTGGAATGCTTCGAATCTGGAATCGATCTTCGCATCGGTCGGCACTGCCTACCGAGTCGTGCGAATCACGGTATTCAGCGTCCCTCACTGACGATAAAGAGACTCTTCCCCCAGGGCCGCGGGGCCTCGGCCAGGACGGCGAGGTTGCGCAGGGTGAGGTGGCCGTAGTAGCCTTGTCCGACGCTGTAGAACCGGTCAGTTCTTTCACGCCACTCGCCACTGGAATCGCTGGGGGCCGATCCGCGCAGACTGCGCTGGAGATGGCCCAGGGCGGTCGACCAGTCCTGCCGCTCGACGGCGATCGCGCCCAGGTTGAAGAGCACAAACGGGTCATCGGGCCGCTCGGCCTCGAGGATCATGCAATCGCGCTGGAGCTTTCGCTCCCGCAGCGCCGGGTCGGTGTAGCCGGTGTGCCGGACCGTGACCTCCGTCCACAGCACCGGGACATCCACCCGCCGCAAGGCGGGCAAGATCTACTCGTGCACTGCATACGTCCAGTGCGCGTCCTCGCGCACCGAATTCCCGATTTCTTTTCGGCTCGCTTCAATGACGACCGAAGATCACTGCCCTGAGCCAGGGATTGACGATAGCGTTCCAGGAATGCGCCGCAGCGGCAAGCCTGAATCGCCCGTCCTCCGCTCCCCCACTGCGAAAGGATGCTCTGCTCCGAAAATCCCCCCCCGGGCAGGCCGATCACCGAGCATGACGAACTGCCCGACATCGTCCTGTACGATCCGCAGAAACAATGGCTGTTCATGATCGAGGCGGTCACGTCGCACGGGCCGGTTTCGCCGAAGCGGCACCGGGAGATCGAGGCTTTCCTGCCTTCCCGCAGGCTCGCTGGGGCTATGCGACGCAGATGCCGGATACCGCGACCTTCTGAAACAGGTGCGGGGAAGCGACGGCCGATGACGGATAGGCCGAGAGTGTCGCCCTGAACTCTGGATGCGTGAATGCAGCCCGGAAGTCAGCGGTCGATTCCCAGACCGCATAGTTTAGATAGGTCGGGCTTTCACCGATCGCGCGGTGAAGCTGGGTCGAGATGAAGCCCGGCTGCCGCTTCATGAACGCTGCATCGTTCTGCCACGCTTGGAGGAAGGCCTGCTCGTCGGCCTTATCGAGCGTGAAGACATTCACCAGCACGACTGGGGTGGCATCGACCGCGAGCTGACGTTCGATCGGGAAGACAGGGTCCAGTGGGCGCACTAGCGACATGACAGACTCCGTTCAATGTGGTTACATAATGTCAACCTGGTACAATGGAAACATACCAGGTTGACATTACGGTGTCAATAGAGTTCTATGGTGACAGATGAACAAGACCAAGCGAACGCCAGCCGGCGATGCCCTGACCAGCCTCATCCTCGACCTATTCAGGCTCAACAGCCTACTCTTGACCGCGGGCGATCGGCTGGTGGCGGGGCTCGGGCTAACGAGCGCCCGCTGGCAGATCCTCGGCGCTATCGTCAGCGCCGAGCGCCCGCAGCCGGTCGCGTGGCTCGCTCGCAATCTGGGCGCTAATCGCCAAAACGTGCAGCGGATCATCAACGACCTGCACAAGGAAGGGCTCGTCGCATTCGAGGCCAACCCGCATCACAGCCGGGCGCAACTTGTCGTTCTGACCGACAAGGGAACGCAGACGTTCGACGCTGCCATGCGCTTGCAGGCCCCCTGGATCAACAGCCTCTCGGACGGGCTCTTCGTCAAGGACATAGAAACAACCCGCCGCGTCATGATGGCGCTGCGGAAGAAACTGGAGACAACGGCGAACCTGAAGAGCGAGCCTGATCTCTAGAAGCGGTTTCATACTGCCGGAGCGTGATGAGGAGGGAGGCGAGGGGATTAGCCAGATAAGAAAGGGTGGCAAACGCTTGACGTTTCACAGCGCGGCCAGGTTCACCCGGGGTTGATCTGGCAGGACGCGGTTCGGGCCAAGCCGTCGTCAGGAGAGCGAACGTGGCCACCCTCTTTCCCTGGGTGCCAGAAAGCGGCTGGCCTCTGCAGCTCTCAAAGCCGATCAAAAACCCGGAAAAGGCAGCTTTTCGTAGCATATCATGCATGCAAAACGGACCTCGCACCCTGAAAGCTCGGGAAAGGAGGACGAGTCGATACCTCGTCGGGAGCCCTGTTTGGTTTGTTGCGGGGGCCGTGACGGGTACGTTGACCCCTGGTTTCATAGCGCGTAGCCGGTCGCGCCGGGGTCGAAGAGCAGGGCGAATGGTCACGAGGGTTCCCGGGAACTTGGAAGATCCCGGCGGTTCCCAGAGGGACCCTGGGGAGGGAAGTAGGCATCGTCTCATGACCGAGGTCGGGACACAGGTCAGGTACACAGAGACCCGAACCCTGTTCCCGCAACGACCCAGGAACGCACTGGTAGCGACATGAGGAAGGCCCTGAGTCTTCCCCAAGATCATCCTGGATCACGACTCCGGCTTGGACTATGATCGAGCCTGCTCAGCGTTCGCGTCAGGCTTCTTGGTCGTGTTCGGAGCTCGTGCGATGGAAGAACGTGCAACCAGCAGGTCCACCAGCGTCGCTAGCGCCATTATCAATAGCAGCGTGTGGTTCTGGCTGTCGATCGCGCTGATCTTCTTCTGTACCTGGTTGAACAACCACGTCTCCGCGCGCCAGTCGGAGACTACCGGCAGTGGAGGCCAACTCACGGGACCACCTGTTGAGCCGGGCGACGTGCACGCCCTGGCCCGTCTCGAGCCGGCCTCAGGATTGATCATCGTGGGTGCGCGGCCGGGCGCCCGGATCGAACGGATCGAAGTCGGCCCGGCAGACAGCGTCACGCCGGGCCAGGTGCTGGCGATCCTCGAGGGGCACGACCAGGCGCTGGCCCAGCTCGCGCTGGCCGAGGCGCAGAAGACCCGGGCACTGCACCAGCGATCGGTGCAGAAACAGAAGCTGGCTCTGCAGCGGGAACAGTTCGACAAGCTTCAGAAGTCCAAGCTTGAATCGGCCATGCGCGTTTTCTCGTCCAGGCAGCGGTTTGATGAGATCACCAAGCTGTACAAAGAACTCCAGCCGACTCTACAAGGTAAGGACCGTTTCGATCTCGAGCTGCGCTATTTCGAGGCCGAGACGCAAAGCCTGAGGGGTGAGCTGGAGATCAAGTCGTACCAGATCGCCCAGGAACTAGCTCCCCGCCAGCGCGAGCTGGAGGACGAGGAGCTGGGCGAAAAGGGTCCCGACCTCGACCTGCTCGACCGGCAGATGGATGTGGCCCGCGCCGAGTTGGCCCAGACCGAGGTGCGGGCGCCCTTGGGCGGGCGGGTCCTCGAGCTGATGGCCCACGCCGGTGAGGTCAGCAGCGGCCCGTTGCTTGCCATGGGCGACCTGTCGGCGATGGTCGCGACCGCCGAGGTCTTTCAGGCCGACATTCCCCGGCTCCGAACCGGCGATCCCGCCACGGTTCAGGTACTCGATCAGGCAGTTACCGGCAAGGTGACCTTGATCGGCTCGATCGTGGGCAAGAACCAGTTGACCAACCTGGACCCCCGGGCCCTTCAGGACCGGCGAGTGGTCAAGGTGACCATCGGCCTGGATGATCCGGTCCTGGCCGCAAGATTCGTCAACATGCAAGTGGAAGCGGCGATCAAGCCCGGCGCAGGGACCGTCGCGAAGTCGGCAGCCGGAACCGCCGGTCGTTGACCCGCACCTGGTAAGCGACCACACGGGAGATCGACGAAATCGTGGTGCCGCTCTCATCCCGGCTTCGAACCCCACCACTGGCCCTCCGCAACGTGGTCCACGGCGGCAAGCGGTCGCTGGCGGCGATTTCAGGAGTCGCGTTTTCCCTGACCATGGTCCTGCTTCAGCTCGGCTTTCTCGAGGCAGTCAAGATCACGGCAACCAATAACTTCGAGCAAGTGGACTTCGACATCGTGCTGGTCTCGCCCCGGTACGAGCAGTTTTACGCCCCGGGATTCTTTCCCCTGGATCGGTTGACCCAGGCACGGGAGGTCGCGGCCGTGGTCGGGGCTGCTCCCATGTACGCGACATTCAACCTCTGGCGGTGTCCCGCATACCCGGTCAGCCAGAGCGAGTCGAATCGCGATGTCGAGCCGTCACCCGGTCCGATCGAGCGCTGGTTGTGGGGTGCCAGGCTGCCCCGTCCGCTCCAGCGCCGGGAGCTGTTCGTCATAGGGATCGACCTCGACAAGAACCCGTTTCACGAGCCAATCCTCGGCCGGATCGAGGCGGCCAAGGATCGGCTTCACCTCGAGCACCGAGTCATGCTCAACGAGCAGTCCCACCCCGATTTCGGCTGGCAGATCCGCGACCAGGTCCGGGACTGGGAGCTGGGCAATCAGGCCGTCACGCTGGTCGGCGGCTTCCCCATGCTGCGCGGTTTCGCCGCGGATTCCACGGTGATCTGCGGCGACCTGAACTTCCTGTCGCTCTGCAGGTTCCCTCCCGGCCAGGTAAGCTTCGGATTCCTCAAGGTCCGAGACGGCCTGGTCGCGGCAGCGCGAGACGGGCTGAAAGCCCGTCTTCCCGCCGACGTCGAGCCGCTCACCCGGGCCGAGATCCTTGCACGCGAGACCGATCATTGGGTGAACCAGACGTCGACCGGCCAGCTCTTCGCGTTCGGCGTGCTGATAGCAATGGCCGTGGCCACAGTGGTCGTCTACCAGGTGCTCTCAAACGACGTGCGCGAGCACCTGCCCGAATATGCGACGCTCAAAGCTATGGGCTACTCGCCGTCGCGGCTGGGGCGGGTGATCGTTGAACAGTCGCTGATTTACATGGTAATCTCCTACGTACTTGCCGTGATTCTGGCCATCGTGGTCTACCGGGCGACCGAAGAGCTGGCCGGGATACCCATGCGGCTGACGGCCCAGAACCTGCTGATCACGCTCTTCCTGGCGATTGTCGTGGGCTTCCTGTCGGGCTTTCTCTCGCTCTTGAAGCTGCGGGGCGCCCAGCCCGCGGAGCTCTTCTGAACCGAGCCAGCCAAGAGAGCGACCAGTCGCGCGAGAACCGCAACCCTGATGCTTCCTCGATCGATCATCCCGCTGGCCTGGCGAAACCTGACGGAGAACAAGCGCCGGCTGCTGGCCTCGGTGGCCGGAACGGCGTTTGCTGTCACCTTGATGTTCATGGAAAACGGATTTCGTCATGCCATGCTCGACAGCATGGTCAACGTGATCGAGCGGCTGGATGGCCAGATCGTGATCGTCAGCCGGACGCTCTACACGCTGGCCGTCCCCTACAATTTTCCCTATCGCCGGATCGTCCAGGCCAGAGATTTTCCGGAGGTCATCGGCACCAGTCCGGTCTACGTGGTGGCCCGTTCGGGCTACTGGCGGGACGTCAGGGACGGATCGCTGAACCGAATCTGTGTCGTCGGCATCCCTCTGGAGGACGACGTGCTGAACATCGACGAGGTCAAGAATGAGCTGGTTGCGCTCAGCCGGCCGGACACGGCGATGGCCGATGCCCTCTCGCGATCGGCAAGCTTCGGCGAGTTCGCCGCCGGGCAGGTCTCCGAGCTGTCCGGCCACAGGATCACGATCGTCGGCACCTTCAAGCTGGGAATCAACTCACAGTCCAACGGCAACCTGGTCATGAGTGATCGGAACTTGTTCCGCGTCTTTCCCGAGCTTGCCGGCAAGACCGAGGGTGATAGCGCGGTGACGGTGGGCCTGCTGCGCGTCCGCCCCGGAACCGACCTGATCCGGCTGCGCTCGGACCTTCAGGCCGCGATGCCGGCGGATGTGCGGGTGCACACGCTCGAGGAGTTCATCGCCAAGGAGCGTGATTTCTGGGATAAGGTGGCCCCGATCGGCACTGTCTTCCACATCGGCGTGGTCATGGGGTTCATCGTCGGCTGCGTGATCTGTTACCAGGTGTTATTCTCGGACATCAGCGATCGGATCGGCGAGTTTGCCACGCTCAAGGCCATGGGTTATTCGAACCTCAAGTTGTTTCGGGTGGTCGTGATGCAGGGCGTTTACCTTGCGCTCTTGGGCTACCTGGCGGGACTGGCTGTGAGCTTGCTCCTCTTCGGCTGGGTGCACGAGGCGACCGGTCTGCCGCTGGACCTGTCGCGGAACGATCCTCTCGCCATCCTGGGGCTCTCGCTCATCATGTGCGTCCTGTCCGGGGCTTACGCGGCGCGCAAGCTCCTGTCAGTTGATCCGGCCCAGCTTTTCGCCTGAGAGGGGTGCTCCTTGAACACCGCCATGACCGACACCGGAACCTTTTCCACCTTGACTTCCGTCGCCGTGATGCAGCCGGCCCGCGCGGATGTGGTGATCCGCGCAGCAGACGTGAATTACGCGTACGGGAACGGCGAGACGAGAACCCAGGTCCTCTTCGACAACGACCTGGAGATCAGCCGAGGCGAGGTCGTGATCATGACGGGACCCTCGGGTTCGGGCAAATCGACCTTGTTGACCCTGATCGGCGCCCTGCGCCGGATGCAGGAGGGCAGTCTTGAGGTCCTCGGCCAGGACCTCGCGCGCGCCAGCGAGAGGCACCAGGTCGAGCTCCGCAAGAACATCGGCTTTATCTTTCAGCAGCACAACTTGTTCAGCTCGCTCACCGCGATCGAGAACGTGCGAATGGCCACCGCGCTCCGGGGCGGCAGCGTTCAGGAGATGAACAACCGGTGCATCGAGATCCTGGGCGAGCTCGGTCTTGGGGAACGCCTGAACTATCTTCCGGCGGAGCTCTCCGGCGGCCAGAAACAACGCGTCGCCATCGCGCGGGCACTGGTCAATCATCCGGCCCTGGTGCTTGCTGACGAACCGACCGCCTCGCTCGACGCCGAGTCGAGCCGGACGGTCCTGGAGGTCTTGCGCAACATGGCCGACGGGCCGGCGCGGACAACGGTGCTGCTGGTCACGCACGATCAGCGCGTGATCGACCACGCCGACCGGATCGTCAACATGGTCGGCGGCAGGATCGTCACCAACTCGCTGACCCGGATCGCCGTGCGAATTTGCCGGGCCCTGGCGCAGCTCGAGGCCCTCAAGGGGCTGAGCGAGTCGACCCTCTCGCGAATCGCCAGTTACATGACCGTCGAAACCCGGCAGCCGCACGAGACGATCGTTCGCGAAGGAGAAGAAGGCGATCGCGTGTATGTTGTCGGCTCGGGCGTCGCCGATGCCTACGTGGGCGGTGAATTCGACGAGGAACTCTGTTTCGGTGAAGGCTTCGGTATGATCTCGGCTTACTTCAAGAGGCCGAATCGCCGGACCGTCATAGCGCGAACTTCGATGGAGCTGTACGTGCTGAGCAAGGACGATTTCCTCAAGGCGCTGGCAGCCGACAGAAGTTTTGAGAACCGCATCCGCACTGCCCTCATGGCCAATGCTCCGCAGCCTGGCACCGTCGCCGCCGGAGCGTAGGGGATGCACTCACGGCAGCGGCACGTTCTTGAACTCGAACTCGAGCGGGATTGTCACCACCTTGCTCGGTGTCTCGTAGACGAGCTGATAGTCGGCCAACTTGCCGGGGGCATCGACGAAGAGGTACTCGAAGCCAAGCTTGCCGCCGTCGGAGCTGGTGTTGGAGAAGCCGCCATTGTGCTCGAACCGTGAGCCGTCGGCTTTCTGAAGCCAGATCCGGTTGTTGAACAGCCCCTGCCGATAGCTCTCGAATGCGGGTCCCTTGCCGGGATAGACGAGCTCAACATTGACCTTCCAGACCTGCTCATCGATCTCGACGTTCTGTAGCGTCGCACTCACGTCGCCTTGCTTCTGCGTCACGTTCTCTTGCGCCAGGCTAGGAAAGCGAAAGATCTTGATGCCGGACGGAAGCGTGACCTCGGCCTTGACGCGAAAGCGCGACAGCTTCACGGCCGAGCGGTCCGGGGCCTCGAGGTTTAGGTTCATCTCGACCGCGGGATTTTCGGGACGGAGCACAACCTCGTTCGATTCCATCATGGCCTGGGGTTTGACCTCGCGGTTCTTGTCATCCTTGACCGCCAGACCGTCCGACTTGAGGGTCAGCAGCATGGGACGAAGCCGAGGTTCCCATGTGACCTCGAGCTGCGCGCTGGCCGCCGAGGTTCCTGCCTGCAGGTCGCGCGCCTCGGTCAACTGCTTGAAGGCGACGCGGAACGGGCCGACGTACTGAATGAGAGGATCCTTCGATGGCATTCCCGCCGTGATGCCGATCGTGCCGTCGCCCGTGAACGCGTTCACCGAAACCTCAGCGAGCCTGGCGACTCGATCGAGGGCCTCGTGGAACGGCACGTCGTGAATGTCAAGATCGAAGGCCGGATTCGTGGTCTCGCCGCCGAGCTGTTCCCGCAGATCCGTGATGCCGTTGCCGGTCTGTTTCTGAATCAACCCGAGGGCCTCGCTGAGCCGGATCGCCTTGGCCTGAATCGTCACCCGGCTCGCGGCGGTGCTGGTTTCTTCCTCGGCTTGCCGCAACGTGGCGCGAACCTTCTCCAGCCGTTCCTTGCGTTCCTTGCTGGTGACGCTCGCCGGATCAGGAAGCAGCGGCAAAGCTCTGGCACCCAGCTTGATCAGCCGGGCCTGGGCCTCGTCCCTGGCTTCCGGCTTGGGGTCGTCCAGCCGCTCGATGAGCTGCAACACTCGAGCGCGGAGCGCCGCATCGGCCGTGTCGGTCTGGGCCCGGACGTGCGACCAGCATAACGGTGCCAGCAGGGCCAGGCTCGCCAGTAGGTTGCTCCCGAACGCTCTGCTCAAGAAGCGCGCTCTTCTCATGGCTCGATTCCCCGGCTCACAAGACAAGTGTCAGACTTCCACATCGAGCTTATCTCATGAAGGTGATCCGTGCAATGCGCGGGCGCGCCTGG
>JAFAHT010000078.1 GCA_019237095.1 Planctomycetaceae bacterium | reverse complement strand
AACGATTGACCAGGCCGAAAGGACGGCCAAGTCCATTGCTTCTGCATCAGCCGGCGACACGGCAAAGGTGCCATCCAGCGCACCGCGGAGGACGATGTCGCGCAGCACCGTCTTAGCTCTGGCCGCGGACTCAGCCACGATAGGCGGCAAGTCGTTCTCGGATGTGACGAGGGCCGTGCCGAACATCAGTCGGTAACGGGCCGGGTTCTCAGTTCCAAAGTGTACGTAAGCCTCGCCGATCGCGGCCAGCGCACCCGCAGCATCTCTTGCATCGACCGACGTCGCCGCCGCCTGCATCCGCGCGAGCAGCATTTCGTGGCTGGCGGCTGCCACGGCGGCAAGCAAATCCCGCTTGTCCACGAAATGGTTGTAAGGTGCATTGTGGCTCACGCCCGCAACGCGCGTCACCTCACGCAGCGAAAAGTCCCAATCCTGCTTTTCTGTCAGCAGGGTCAAGGCCGCACTCACCAAGGCGCGCTTGAGATCGCCATGGTGATACGCGGAGCCGGCATCGGTTGAAGCAGCTCGATTTTTGGCCATGGAAAGAATCTTATCGCAAGATGTTGACAATGGCAACATCGGGCCGTATATTGACATTGTCAACATTCGGCACCTGCATCGAGCGGCACGAAGAGCCGTCAAGATTCGGAGTGGATTGTATGAAAGGGCATTACAAAGCCTTGCTCGCAGCCGGCCTGATCGCCCCGGCGACCGTCTTCGCGATCGCCTCCGGGGGCCGGCAGACCGGTTCCGCCGCCGGGCCTCGGCCCGCTCCGACAGAGCCGCCGCGGAGCGTTCGCGTCGTCGAGGTCCGGGACGAGGGGGTGGCTTCCGAGCAGGCGTACACGGGCGTGATTCGGGCTCGGTACGAGTCGGATCTGGCGTTCCGCGTCGGCGGCAAGGTGATCGCGCGGCACGTCGAGGTCGGCGAACGGGTGAAGGCCGGCCAGCCGTTGTTCCGCCTCGACCCCGAGGATTACGAGCTGGCCGTGAAGGAGGCCGAGGCCGACCTCATCGCGGCCGAGGCCGAAGTGAAGCTAACGATCGCCGAGCACGAACGGCGGGTGGAGTTGCGGAGCACCGACGCGACGAGTCTGTCCGAATTCGACAAGACCCTGTCGGACCGGGACGTGGCCGTCGCTAAGCGTGACCGGGCGGTCAAGGCGCTGGCCCTGGCCCGGAACCGGCTCTCGTACTGCACCCTGGCGGCCGATGCCGACGGCGTGGTGACGGCCCTGCCGGCCGAGGCGGGGCAGGTGGTGGCCGACGGGCAGCCGGTCGCTCGTCTCGCCCGGGATGGGGGGCGGGAAGCGGTGGTCAGCCTGCCCGAGAACCGTGTCGTCGCCGCTCGGTCGGCCCGGGCCAGGGTCACCCTCTGGTCGACCCCGGGCGTCGCCCTCCCCGCCGAACTTCGCGAGCTGTCGCCGGCCGCCGACCCGGTGACGCGGACCTACCAGGCCCGTTTCGCGATCCCCGGCGCGGGGCCGGCGGTCGAGCTCGGCATGACCGCGACCGTCCACCTCACTTCGGCCAACGCCGCGCGAGGGTTCGTGCTGCCGCTCTCGTCGCTCTCCGGACGAGGGGGCCGGCCGGCGGTCTGGGTGGTGGGCCACAAAGCCGGGCGTCCGACACTGACGCCGGTCGAGGTGCGGGAGTATCGGCAGGAGTCGGTGGTAATCGCCGACGGGCTGAAGCCGGGCGAACTCGTGGTGACGGCCGGCGTCCAGAAGATCGACTCGGAGTTGGCCGTACTACCGTGGGAGGACCGCCGATGAAGGGCCTCAACCTGTCCGAGTGGGCCGTCAAGCACCCGGCCTTCGTGCTTTTCCTAATCCTGGCCTGCGGTGCCGCCGGCGTGCAGGCCTACATCGGGATGGGAAGGGCGGAGGACCCTTCGTTCACCATCAAGACCATGGTCGTCGCAGCGGAATGGCCCGGGGCAACGAGCGACGAGGTCCAGCGACAGGTGGCCGACCCGATCGAGGAGAAGCTCCAGGAAACCCCTTATCTTGACTACCTCAAGACGTACTGCCTGCCCGGCCGGGTCCTGATCCAGGTCTGGCTCAAGGACACGACGCCGCCAAAGGCCGTCCCCGACGCCTGGTACCAGGTCCGCAAGAAGATAGGCGACATCAGGCACACCCTACCCGAGGGGGTGCGGGGGCCGATCATGGACGACGAGTATGGGGACGTCTACTCGGCCGTTTACGCCTTCACCGGGGACGACTACTCCCCGGCCGAGCTCAAGCGAGTCGCCGAAGACGCACGGCAGCGATTCTTGCGGGTCAAGGACGTCAACAAAGTGGTCCTCATCGCTGACCGGCCGGAGAAAGTGTTCGTCGAGTTCTCGCACAAGAAACTGGCGACTCTCGGGGTCACCCCCCAGCAGGTTTTCGAGAGCCTCAGGCAGCAGAACGCGGTCACACCGGCCGGGAGCGTGGACACCCCGACCGACCGGGTCTACGTCCGGGTGGAGGGGCCGTTCGATACGGCCGAGAAGGTGCGGGCGGTGCCCGTCCAGGCCGGAGGTCGAGTGTTTCGCGTCGGGGATATCGCCGACGTACGGCGGGGGTACGAGGACCCGCCGACGTTCACCATGCGACACAACGGCATGCCGGCCATCGGTCTGGGGGTGGCGATGGTCGAGGGGGGGAACGTTTTGCAGCTCGGACACGCCCTGGAAGCCGAACTCAAGCGGATCGAGGCCGACCTCCCGGCCGGCGTCGACGTTCATCGGGTGGCCTTCCAGCCGCACGTGGTCGAGGAGTCGGTCGGTGAATTCATCCATTCGTTCTTCGAGGCCCTGGCCATCGTCCTGGTTGTGAGTTTTCTGAGCCTGGGCTGGCGCACCGGCGTGGTGGTGGCGCTCAGCGTCCCGTTGGTGCTGGCCATCGTCCTGGTCGTGATGAGCGCAGCAGGGATGAACCTCGACCGCATCAGCCTGGGGGCGCTGATCCTGGCGCTCGGCCTGCTGGTGGATGATGCCATCATTGCGGTCGAAATGATGGTGGTGAAGATGGAGGACGGATGGGACCGGGTGCGGGCGGCCACCTTCGCCTGGACGTCGACGGCCTTCCCGATGCTGTCCGGGACGCTCATCACCGTGGCCGGGTTCCTGCCAGTCGGTTTCGCCAAGTCCGTGGCCGGGGAGTACGCCAGCGGGATCTTCTGGGTGGTTGGCATCTCCTTGATCGCGTCCTGGTTCGTGGCCGTTGTGTTCACCCCATACCTCGGAGTGAAGCTCCTCCCCGATTATGCGAACCGGCCGCACCACGACCCGTACCACACCCGCTTCTACCGCGGGTTCCGGTGGACGATCACCGCCTGCGTCCGCCGCCCCCGGGCCGTCGTCGGGATCACGTCGCTCGGATTCGCGACCGCGATGGTCGGGTTCGGCCGCCTCGAGCAGCAATTCTTCCCCCAATCGTCGCGGCCGGAGCTGCTGATCGAGTTCCGGCTCCCGGAGGGGGCGTCGTTCCCGGCGACCGAGGCGGAGGTGGCGAAGCTGGAGAAGATACTGACCGGCGATAAGGACATCGAGCACTTCACGGCCTACACCGGGGCCGGCTGTCCTCGGTTCTACCTGGCCCTCAACCCTGACCTGCCGAACGCCAACTTCGCCAAGGTGGTCATCCTCACCAAGGGGTCCCTTGCCCGGGAGCGGCTGCGGGCCAGGCTGATCGCGCTCTTCGGCGCGGACGGGCAGTTTGCCCTCCCCCGCGGGCGAGTCGTCCGGCTCGACTTCGGCCCGCCCGTCGGGTTCCCGGTCCAGTTCCGGGTGGTTGGCCCCGACCCGGCGGAGGTGCGGCGGATCGCGTACCGGGTCCGAAACCTGGTGCGGGAGAATCCGAAGACTCGAGACGCCCAGCTCGAATGGGACGAGTTGTCGAAGGTGGTGCGCCTGAAGCTCGACCAGGACCGCGCCCGCCTCCTGGGGCTCACCCCGCAGGACGCCGCCGTCACCCTCCAGACCCTGCTCACCGGCACCCCGGTGTCACAATACCGCGAGGGGAGAGAACTCATCGACGTTGTGGCCCGGGCGGTCCCGGAGGAGCGGCTCAAGCTCGATGCCCTGCCAGACCTGAACCTCATCACCCCGGCCGGCAACGCAGTCCCGCTCGCCCAGGTGGCGACCCTGTCCTATGAGCAGGAGGAGCCGATCCTATGGCGGCGGAACCGGGACACGGTGCTGACCGTCCGCGCCGATGTGGTCGACGGCGTCCAGGCCCCGGACGTAACGGCAGCCATCCTCCCGCGGCTCGACGCTGTGAAGGCGTCGCTGCCGCCGGGCTACCGGGTCGACACCGGCGGGGCGGTGGAGGAGAGCCAAAAAGCGAATAACGCCCTGTTCGACGTCTTCCCGGTCATGATCCTGGTCATGCTGACGCTCCTGATGGTCCAGGTGCAGGGCTTCAAGAAACTGTTCCTGGTATTCGCGATCTCGCCGCTCGGCCTCATCGGGGCGGTGGCCTTCATGCTCCTGTTCCACGCCCCGTTCGGCTTCAACGCCCTGCTCGGCGTGATCGCGCTGGCGGGGATGGATATGCGCAATTCGGTCATCCTGATCGACCAAATCGAGCACGACGTGGCGCACGGGATGTCGGTCTGGGACGCGGTGATCGAGTCGGCCGTGCGGCGGGCCCGGCCGGTGGTCTTGACCGCGGCGACCGCCATCCTGGCGATGATCCCGCTCACCCGGAGCATCTTCTGGGGGCCCATGGCGATCGCCATCATGGGCGGGTTGAGCGTGGCGACGTTCCTCACCCTGATCAACCTGCCCACACTGTACATCCTGCTGTTCGGGGTGAAGCCGCCGGTCGCGTTCCTGCAAGGCGCGGTCGTGCATCCGGAGACGAGCGGGCGACCCACGCACGACCTGGAGGCGGCCATGAGATCCCCGGTGCCGGTGAACGGGATGTGGGGTAGGGATAGCAAACGGACAAAAACCAACGCTCGGTGATGAGCGTTGGTTCAGCAGCGTGCGTTCTGCCCCAAGTCGCGCGGTCTTGCCGCTCCGTCCCGGAACGGGCTTTATGTTTCCCGAGGTGGCCTCAACGTGTAGATTAGAGTTGTTCCGCAATAAGGGCCGGTGTCGACGCAAGTTATTACAGCGAACAGACTTGCGCCGATACTGGGTCCTCGCCCTAACTCCTTGTCGTTTCGGTACTTCTGCTATTGCGGAACAACCCTATTGACTTTCCGAAACGTTGTAACTACAACTATTCTGGAGGTTGAGAATCCATGGCGGGGACGAAGGACAATTTGCCGGCCGCCGAACTCATCGCGGGCGAGTGCCTAGGCGTCCGGGTGCGGACGCTCAACCGTGCCGTCACCGCACTGTACGACGAGGCCCTGCGGCCCCACGGACTGAGGGTCGGCCAATTGAACCTCCTGGTCGCCGTCGCCCGGATGGGGGCCGCCAGGCCGGGGGACCTCTGCCGCCTCCTCCGGATGGACAAGTCCACCCTCAGCCGGGACGTCGAGCTGATGAGGCGGAACGGCTGGCTGGAGGTGGACGGATCGGGCGACAAGCGAGCCCGCCCATTGAGGATCTCTGCCCAGGGACGAGCCCTCCTCGAAGGGGTCGTCCCCGCCTGGCGGCAGGCCCAGGAGAGGGCCGGGGCGATGCTGGGGGGCGAGGCGACTGCCGCCCTCGGACGGGCCGTCGATCGCCTGTGGCGGGAGGGAGCC